>JADZAN010000028.1 GCA_020852815.1 Gemmatimonadaceae bacterium
CTCGCTTCGCCCGCGACCGACTGCTTCGGGCGCCAGTGGCCGCAACCGCCAAAGCTCGACACGGAGGTACGCGGAGGGTTCACGGAGGCGCACGGAGGACTGCGCCGTTTCGCGGATCACCTCCGTGAACCTCCGTGTTGCCTCCGTGAACCTCCGTGTATCGCTTCTGTCGTGTCCCCACCTCGCCCTCTGGTCCCCAGCCTTCGCTGGGGCAGGCTCCTAAGCCCCAACCCGCACCGACACATACACACGCCGCCCCGCCCCCGGCTCATAGAACCGCGAACGCGTCGCGTTGGTGACGATGTTCGCTGCGTAGTGGCGGTCGAAGATGTTGTCGATGCCGATGACCGGGGTGAATCTCCAACGATTCGATGTCGGGAGCCCGATGCGGGCGTTCCAGAGGACCCAGCCGGGGGCGAAGTTGTTGTTGGTGTCGTCGGCCGCGGTGCGCTGGGCCTGTTGCATCTCGAGCGTGGCGAAGCCGAAGCGCCGGCGCGCGGTGACGTACAGCGACGAGGTGACAGGTGCAACACCGGGGACGTCCCTGCCGTCGAGGCGCGTGGCGCCGACGACGTAGTCTTCGTACGTGTAGGCGATGCGCGTGAGCGCCCCACCGATGTCGACCATGCCAAACGATCCGGTGACGCCCAGTTCGGCGCCGCGGCGCAGCGTCTCGCCGGCGTTGCGGAAATAGCGGCGCCCGCCGCTGTTGGGAATGTCGTACGGGATCAGTTCGTCGCGCGTGCGGATGTTGAAGAGCGCGAGGTCGACGAAGAAGTGGCGCCCGACGATTCCCTTGAGCCCGGCCTCGAGTGTCGCGCCGCGCTGCGGTTGCAGCTCGCGGTTGAGCCCTGCCGAACCGTCGGGACGGTTGGCAAGTTCGGTCGTGGTGGGCGTCTCGAACGACGAGGCAAGGTTGGTGTAGAGCGAGAGCGTCGGGCGCACGCGGAACGACAGGCCGAGCATCGGCGTGAAGGCCGACATGGTGCGCGACTCCACGCGCCCGCCCACGGCGTACGTCGCGCGATAGTCGCGCACGCTGAAGGCGCTCTGGTCGCGGCGCAGCGTCCCGGTCACGGTGAGCCAGGCGCGGTTCACCTCGCCGCGCGCGAAGAAGCCGGCGCTCCCCACCTTCTCCAGTTGATGGATGGTCTCTGTCCCCTGGTTGTCGAAGGTTGGGCAAATGGCAACAGGGCGCCCGGCGCCCACGCGCCCCGCGCAGTTGTTCCAGTTGCGCCGGTCGTCGCGCTGCGACTGCACGTCGGCGCCGACGGTGACGCGCCAGAGGTGGTTGCGCGCAAAGCCGCGCTGCTCGACGCGCGCGGTAGCGCCTAACGTGCGGCGGTCGAAGCCGACGATGGCGAACGCTTGCGGATTGTACAGGTCGCGCCACCCGGAAAAGACGCTCGCCGTGGCGGAGCCAGCATCCCACGAGCGTTCGCCGGTGACGGAGAGGAGCTTCTGGCCGACCTTCTTGCTGGCCTGGCGCAGGATGTTCAGCGAATCGGCGACAGTCGGGGTATCGCGCAGTTCCGCCGCAGTCACGGCTCCGGGGTTCTGCGCCGTTGGAGAGTCGTACCAGGTGAACTGGGCGCGCAGCGCCGAGTTCTCCTTGCGCCAGGCGAGATCAGCGTTGGTCGCCGAGGAGCGGAAGTCCGCGTAGTCGCGCGGGCCATCGGCGCGATTCAGCGTCCCCGTGACGCGCCAGCCTAACGCGCCGTCGCGCGCCGAACCGGCGGTGGTGCCTGTGGAACGTGTCGCGTCGGCATTCATCACGTAGCGCAGCGTCCCATCGAGCTTCTGCTTCGGAAACGGATCACTCTTGAGTTCCAGCACCCCGCCCGACGCGTTGCCATACAGTGCGCCGGCGGCGCCGCGCATCACCTCGGCGCTCCCCACTCCTTCCAGATCCACAAAGTCGACCGCCGTCTGCCCGTCGGCGAGGGTGAGCGGTACACCGTCGCGCATGACGCGCACGCCGCGAATGCCAAAGGCCGATCGCGCTCCAAAGCCGCGGATGGCGAGGCGCGGGTCCTGTGTGGGATTGAAGCGGTTGGAGACGGCGAGCCCCGGGACGTTGAGCAGGAGCTCCGTGAGCGAGGCTCGGCGAATGCCGGTGCGCGACGAATCGGCCTGCAGTCGCGAGACGCCAAACGGGAGGTCGAGCACCGACCGCGCCCCTTCGCGCGAGACCGTCACGTTCACGGGTTGCAAGCGACGCGTGGTGCGCGTGGCGGTGGAGTCCTGTGCACTCGTCGCGCTCGGCGCCATCACGACGGGGATCGACGCTCCGAGCATCGCCGCGAACGCGAGGGCGCGCGTGCGGTGGTCGCGACGGTCAACGGCTTCGCGCCGGGGGCCAGCACCTACAGACATATTTCTCGCCACGGGGTATTTCCTCATCCGAATGTCACCGGCCGGCGCCGTCGTGGTCGAGATTCGACGCGACGTGACGCCGCAGCACGAGCAGCAGCACGAGCAGCAGCACGAGCAGCAGCACGAGCATCTTCACGATCATCATCACGACCAACGTGCCGTTCGCCGCCAATCCTAGCCGTGCGCGCGCAGGCGCGGCAATCACGATGACTTCGCGCCGACGAGGGGCGTGCGACTCGGCTCGGCGAGTGCGCGGCACCGCCCTTACGTGCGCCGCGCTCGTCGCGCTGACCTGCGTCGCAAGCACGCCGAGGGTGGCGGGCGCAACACCCCCGCGCGCCTCCGTCGGCCGCTCGACTTCACGCAGCGTCCCGCCTCCGCGTCGCGACACGATGCACGACGTCCACCTCACCTACTCACGCGTGGTGGTGGACGGAGCGAGCATCCTCTGGCGGGTGCGCCTCTTCCGGGACGACCTGGAGAAGACGCTCGCCGCGTGGTCGAAGAACCCCGCCTTCAAAGCGGCGTCCCCCGGGGCCGACTCCGTCTTCGCCTCCTACTTCAACGCCCAGGTCCCGGTTACCGCCAACGGGAAGCGCGTTACCGGGAAGGTCCTCCAGTCCGGCCGCGACCCGGACGTCACCGATCAGGAGATGTGGTGGTACCTGCTCGAACTCCCCGCCGCGGCCCCGGTGACGTCGTTCGGGACGCGGGTGGGGCTCATGTTCGAGCATTTCACCGATCAGCGTAACGTGTTGACGTTGCTCAAGATGCCGGGCGAGAAGCGGCACTCGATGTACTTCGTGCCGGGGGACGCGGGTCTGCAGGAGCTGACGTTCTAGAAGACGAGAAGCCTGCCCCAGCGAAGGCTGTGGACGAGAAGACGAGAGGGGGGCCTATCTGTCAGGGTGACGGGTGGGCTGTCGTTTTGCGGGGGCGATGCGCTCGGTTCTTTCACTTTGGCTCAAATCTTCGGGCATGTGGGGTGCCTCCTTCGCGGGGCGTGCGAGGCCCTCGCGCATCGCGATCGGACCCCTTATCAGCCTACCTGAGGAATCCACATGGTTACCATCACGCCGCTCAACACGATGCTCGATCGCATGGTCACCCTGAGCCGGGCCATGGACCAGGCATTCGTCAACGGATCTACCGAAACGCTCAAGCCGGCGGCGCAGCCCGCCTTTGTCCCGGAACTCGATGCCTGGGAGACGGAGCACGAGTATCTCGTCCGGCTCGACCTTCCCGGCGTGAAGACCGAGGCGGTCGACATCGCCTTCGAGAAGAACACGCTGACCATTCGCGGTGAACGCGAGCGCGGAATCAGCGCGCCCGAGAAGGGGGAGCTGCGCGTCTTCTTTGCCGAGCGGGACTGGGGGAGCTTCACGCGCTCGCTGCGCTTCCCGCAGCATGTGGCCGGCGAGAACATCACGGCGTCGTTCGAGGCCGGAGTGCTGACGGTGCGCATCCCGAAGAGCGAGGCGGCCAAGCCGCGGAAGATCCAGATCAGCGCCACTGAGGCGGGTCAGGTACAGGGGTGAAGGCCTCCGTACGGACCGGTTAGCGCCCGGTCGTGAGACTGGAGAGGAAGCCGGCTCCGCGGGGAGCCGGCTTTCGTTTTCCCGTAGGGTGCAAGGGAATGGTACGAGGCGAGATGAAATGGTGAGGTAGATGGGGATGGGGGGTGGTAGCGTGGTTCTCGGGGGGGGCCCCCCACGCCCCCACCCCCATCAAACGGCCGATGGGCCGCCCGGACGACGCCCCGCACATTCGGACCAGTCACCACGCGCACCAATCTCGCCGTCGTCTTGCCGACATCTCGCCGTCGTCTTGCCGTCGTCTTGCCGACATCTCGCCGTCGCCTCCCCGAGGTCTTCGCCATGCCCGCCGATTCCGCTTCCTTACCATCCAGCACCACCACGCTCCAGTCGCTTTCCGATGAACTGGCCACCGCCGCCGCCACGGCGTCGCGCTCGCTCGTCGCCATTCACGCCCGCCGGCGCATCCCGTCGAGCGGCGTTGTCTGGCGCCCGGGGGTGGTCGTCACGGCGCACCACACCATCCAGCGCGACGAGGGCATCACGGTCACCCTCGCCGACGGCACCACCGTTGGAGCAACGCTCGCCGGGCGCGACCCGTCCACCGACCTCGCCGTCCTTCGCCTCGCCAGCGAGGTGGGGGTCCCCATCACCCGTGCCCCGCTGGCGAGCGCGCGCGTGGGCCAGCTCGTGCTCGCGTTAGGCATGCCGGGGGCTGCGGCCACCGCCGCCCTGGGCATCGTCTCCTCCGTGGGAGGTGAATGGCGCACCTGGCACGGCGGGCGCATCGACCAGTTCATCCACCTCGACGTCGCCATCCACGACGGCTTCTCGGGCGGCGCGGCGATCGATGTCTCGGGACGGATGCTCGGCATCAACTCGTCGGGGCTCGCACGCGCTTCGGCGATGACAATCCCCCTCGCCACCATCGAGCGCGTGGTCGAACAGCTCGTCGCCAACGGGCGCGTGCGCCGCGGCTACATCGGGCTGGGCGTGCAGCCGGTGCGACTCCCGGCCGGGGTGGTGCGCGCGCAGTCGCTCTCACGCGACGTCGCCCTGATGGTAATCTCGATCGAGGAGGGAGGACCCGCCCACGCCGCCGGAATCTTCCTCGGCGATGTCCTGGTTGCGGCTGACGGAAGGCCGGTGGCCGACCCCGGCGACCTCCTCGCAACGCTCACGGGCGACCGCATCGACACCCCGGTCACCATTCGCCTCCTGCGCGGCGGCGCGCCGCACGACATCGCCGTCACCGTGGGTGAGCGCCGCAGCGCGCGGGAGTGATGGATGAACGCGCCCGACATGACCACTCCGCGCACGACCATCTCACCGCTCATGGACGAGTGATCCGACTCGCCCTCGCCGCCCCGTCGGCGATGCTGCTCTCCGAGCTCGAGACCCTGGTGCTGCGCGACGGCGCCTTCACCGTGGTCGAGCGCATCGCGTGCCTGGACGACATTGGCGAGACGCTCGAAGGGGCCGATGTGGACGTCGTGGTCGTCGTAGTGGACGACCCCTCCCGCTTCTCGCTCCCGTCCTTTGGCGAGGGAGAGGGCGACACCGAGAGCAGTGGCGCGACGTACCGCTGTCTTCTCCTGGTCGATGCCGACCCGGGAGAGGTGGCGGGGTGGATAAGCCGCGGGGCACGCGCTGTTCTCCCGCGCGACGCCGACGGCCAGGAGATTCTCGCCGCGCTCGAGGCGGTGCATGCGGGGCTCGCCGTGGTTCCGGCGGCGGACGCCCAGGCGCTGGCCTCTACTGCCTCACCGCGCTCCACGCCGCGGCGCAGGAACGATGTGCCGGCGGCGGCTCCTCCCCCCCTCTCGCCGCGTGAGCGGGAAATCCTCGCGCTCGTTGCCGAGGGGATGGGGAACAAGATCGTCGCCGCCCGGCTGGGGATCTCCGAGCACACGGTCAAGACGCACGTCGCGTCGATCTTCCAGAAGCTCGGCGCCGATACCCGGGCCGAAGCGGTCGCCATCGGGGCGCGGAGCGGGGTGATCCTCCTGTAGGCGGCACTTGCGGCGCGTGCGGGGCCGGCGGTACAAACCCCTCGCCCGGCTGGCGTTGTCTGAAGGAGGAATCCTCTTCCCGACACTCCCATGCGTCCCATGCGCCTCTCCGTTCCCCACACGCTCGTGGCCGCCGCCGTCGGCGCCACCATGCTCACGGCCGCCCCGGCGCTCGTCTCCGCCCAGCAGGTGCAAGGGGTGAAGGACCGTGTCTTCTCCATCAGCGAGCGCGTGGGGAGTGGCGGCGATGTTCGCATCTTCGCGCGCCAGGGCGACATCACGATCTCCGAGGGGACGGGGAGCACGGTCGAGTTCCGCGCCGAGAAGGATGAGCGCCGCGGGCGCCTGGAGGAGATCGGCTTCATCGTGCGCAAGGACGGCGATGGCGTCACCATCTGTGCGGTCTACGCCGACGACGACGATTGCGACGCCGACGGGCTCGATCGCCACTCCGGGCGCTGGAACTGGGGGCGCCGCTCGTTGCATCTGGCGATCACGGTGAAGGTCCCGCGCGGCGTGCGCCTGAACACCGCCAGCGGCAACGGCGACATCTTGCTGGTCGCCAACGTGGCCGAGGCGCGCATCGCCAGCGGGAACGGGAAGCTGCGCATCTCCGGCGTGAGCGGTCGCGTCGATGCCTCGTCAGGCAACGGCGAGGTCTCCGTCGACAACACGACCGGTCCGGTGCAGGCACGATCGGGCAACGGCGACATCACCATCGGCACCGTCAACGGCCCGGTGAACGCGTCGTCCGGCAATGGCGACATCCGCGTGCGCATGGACAAGCTCGCGGGGAGCGACGACATGGAGTTCTCGTCGGGCAACGGGCGCGTCGAGGTGGTCGTCCCGTCCGACTTCTCGGCGGATGTCGAAGCGAACAGCGGCAACGGGCGCATCACGACCGACTTCCCCATCACCATCCGTGGGAAGCTCTCCCCGTCACGCCTGCGCGGGACTATCGGCAACGGCGGGCGCCGGTTGCGCATGAGCACCGGGAACGGTTCGATGGAGATCCGCCGCGCATCGTAGCGGGTCTCGTGCGGGCGCGGGGCGTCGCGTGGGGCGCCCGGGCCCATCCGGTTTGGGCGCCCCGACGTTCAGCGATTGGCAAAGCGGCCGATACTCCTGGATGGCAGTGTACCCAGGAGACTCGCGTGCCTAGCCTGACCCCCACCCGCCCGTTCCTCGCTCGCATCGAGCGCCACATCGAAGTGCGCCTCAAGGATGTGGACGCGGACCATCACTTCATCAGCACCAAGTCGGAGACGATCAACGTCAGCGACCACGGGCTGCTCATGGAAGTTCCCTCTGCGCTCGACGCCTGCGTCGGGCAGGACGTCTTCGTCTCGCTGCACTGGGACGGTGGCGAGTGGGAATCGCCGGGGCAGATCGTGCGATTCGAGTCGCCGTACTGGCGCGACCTGCGCTCGAGCGTGATGGGAGTGCGCCTCGATCGTGCGCTCCCCCATGACCTCCTGGTGCCGCAGGACGCACAGACCACCTGATTGTCGCGCCCCTTCCATTGCGATGGCCGTCCGGACAGCTTCGGGCGGCCTTTTCATTGGAATGCGTCATCATGTCGGCGTTGTCTCTCGTCCGTCGCGCCTGCCCGCGTCGCGAGGTTGTTGCAGCTGCGGCGCTTGCGGCCCTGTCCCCCGCAATCGCCTTTCGCCCCCTTGCCGCGCAGGAGCTGTCCGGGCGCGCCGCGCGCGACGCCGCGCGCAGCTACCGCGAAGCCAACGAGGCGGGGATCCTGCGCGAGTTTGCCGGGCTCCTCTCGCTGCCTAACGTTGCCAGCGACTCGGTCAACATCCGGCGCAACGCGGCGCTCCTCATGGAGATGCTGCGCAAGCGCGGCGCGACGGCGCGACTTCTCGAAGTGCCGGGCGGCCCTCCCGCGGTCCTTGGCGAGCTTACCGTTCCCGGCGCCACGCGCACCGTGGTGCTCTACGCCCACTACGACGGGCAGCCGGTCGACCCGAAGCAGTGGACCGGTGGGACACCATTCACGCCGATCCTGCGTGACAAGGCGCTCTATCAAGGGGGGAAGGAGATCGCCTTCCCCAACGATGGGCAGCGCCTCGATGGCGAGGCGCGCATCTACGCCCGCTCGGCCAGCGACGACAAGGGGTCGATCATCGCGATGCTCACCGCACTCGACGCGCTCAAGGCGCGCGGGGCGGCCCCTTCGCTCAACCTGAAGTTCTTCTTCGAGGGAGAGGAGGAGGCCGGGTCGGGGCACCTGCAGCAGATCCTCGAGACGTACAAGTCGGTGCTCAAGGGCGACGCCTGGCTCTTCTGCGACGGCCCCGTGCACCAGGGGGGCGACCAGCAGCTCGTCTTTGGGCTGCGCGGCGTGACCGGGCTGGAGATGACCGTCTACGGCCCCACGCGCCCGTTGCACAGCGGGCACTATGGCAACTGGGCGCCCAACCCGGGCATGCTCCTCACCCACCTCGTCGCCTCGATGCGCAGCGACGACGGCGAGATCCTCATTCCCGGCTTCTACCGCGACGTGCGGCCGCTCAGCGCCGCCGAGCGCAAGGCGATTGCCGGGCTCCCGCTGGTGGACACCACGCTCCGGCGCTCGTTAGGTCTGGCCCGCACCGAGGGGAGCAACGCGCTGTTGGCCGAGCGCATCATGCGCCCCGCGCTCAACCTGCGCGGCATTCGCGTGGGAGGGGTGCAGGAGCTGGGGTCGAATACCATCTCCACCGAGGCGTTCGCGTCGTTCGACTTCCGCCTGGTCCCCAACCAGACGCCCGAGCGCGTGCGCGAGCTGGTGGAGCGGCACCTGCGCACCAAGGGGTGGCACATCGTGAGCGACACGCCGTCGGTGGCCGATCGACTCAAGTATCCGCGCCTGGTGCGGCTGCAATGGGAGAAGGGGTATCCGGCGCAGCGCGCGTCGATGGACGACCCGTTCTCGCAGGCGCTGGTGCGTGCCGTGAGCGACGGCGCCCCCAAGGCGCCGCTCCTCGTCCCCACGCTTGGCGGGTCGGGGCCGAGCTACCTGTTCACGCTGGTGCTGGGCGTTCCGGTCGTGACGCTCCCCATTGCCAACTACGACAACAACCAGCACGCCACCAACGAGAACCTGCGCGTGCAGAACTTGTGGAACGCGATCGAGATGTATGCGGGGATGATGTCGCGGCTGGGGAGGGAGTGGGGGGGGCCGGTGGTGCCGTGAGGCGGTCGCGACGTTACTCATCCCCCACATCCGCATGCGCCTTCCCGAAGGCCATGAAGAGCGCGCTCCCCACGATCACCGCCGCCCCCACCAGCGTCCAGAGCGACGGGCGCTCGTGCAGGAGGAGCACTCCCCACATCCCCGCGAAGACGATCTGCAGGTAACCGGTGGTCGTGGCCCGCACCGCCGTTTCCGCCTGCAGCCCCCTGGTCATGTAGACCTGCGCCAGTTGCGTGGCGATGCCGACGCCGAGCAGGATCGCCCACTCCGCGGTCGTCGGCATCAGCCAGTTGGAGCTGGCGAACGGGATGGCGATGGGGAAGGTGACGAGCGGGAGGTAGAAGACGACGACCGACGGATGCTCGCCGCTCCCCATCTTGCGCACGGCGGCATAGGCCGCGCCGGAGCAGACGGCGCCAAACAGGGCAATGCCGACATCGCGCGAGGCATACGTCGACGCCGCGCTCCCGAACATCCACCCCGGGCGCGTGATGAGGATGACGCCCGCCAGCGCGAAGGCCAGGCAGAGCACCTCGCCCGGACGCACGCGCTCCCCCACCCACAGGGCGGCAAGGATGGTGGCGAAGATGGGGTTGGTGTACTGGATGAGCGTCGCCTCGCCTAACGGGAGATGGACGAGCGACCAGTAGAAGCAGTTGATGCCGATGGCCCCCAGCGCGCCGCGCGCCAGCAGGAGCCCGCGCTGCCGCCCCCAGATGCTGGGGACGTTCGCCTGCCGCACGGCCCACCAGCTCATGGCCAGGGTGAGCGCGGCGCGCACGAGGACCACCTGCGACGACGGCAGGCGCCGCCCCGCGAGCTTGACGAGGAGCCCCATCACGGCGAACCACCACGCGCCAATGGCCATGGCGCGGATTCCCGGCGAGAGAACGCCGGCGCGCGAGGGCGCGGAACGGGTGGGCGATACTGACGACGCGGTCATCGTTGCGGAAGCTAACGGCGCACGCGTCAGGCGGTGGTGCGAAAGATGGGCGTCGCTTCGGCCAGTGCGCGCGGGTCGCCGACGAGCACCACCTCGTCGCCATCCTCGAAGACGATGTCCTCGGTCGGCTGGAAGACCCCCTCGCCGTGCCGCAGCACGGCGGCTGCAATGGCGCCGGTGCGCGAGCGCAACCGGAGGTCGCGCGCGGTGCGCCCGATCGCTTCCGCGCCGCGGCGTGCCACCACGACCTCGAGCCCGAGCCGCGCCCCCACGCGTGACAGCATCTCGTCCACCGGCGCCATGTGCGCCCCGCGCTCGCGCAGCGCCTCGTAGTGATGCTTCCGCGCCTCCTCGGCCACCTCGCGAATGCGCGCGGGCGAGACCCCAAAGCGGCGCAGCACCCGCGCAAAGATCTCCAGCGACGTCTCGAACTCCTCGGGGACGACCTCGTTGGCCCCCAGTCGCTGCAGCTCGGGGATCTCCGCCACCGACCGCGTGCGCGTCACGATGTGGATGTCCGGATTGTGGTGGCGCGCCACCACGACCCCGCGCCGCTCATCGGCCACCGACGCAATGGCGAAGACGATGACGCGCGCGCGCTGGAGTCCCACGCGTTCGAGCACCTCGACGCGCGTCCCGTCGCCGAAGAAGATCGGCTCGCGCGCCAGGCGCGCCTGCCTGACGAGTGCCCCGTTGGAGTCGAGGATCACGTACGGGATGCGGGCGCGGCGCAGGGCGCGGGCGAGGTTGCGCCCGTTCAACCCATAGCCCACGATGATCACATGGTCGGTCATGGGGCCGGCGGCGCGGACCTCGCGCGTGGCGAACTCCATGGTCGGCATGGCGCGCAGCGAGAAGACGCGGTCGGCAATGTCGCTCGCGGCCGACACGGCGAACGGCGCTACCAGCATGGTGATGACCGATGCCCCCAGGAAGAGCTGGTACGACGGTTCGCTCAGGATGCCTAACGCCATGGCACTCGACGCGAGGATGAACGAGAACTCCCCCACCTGCGCCAACCCGATCCCCGCCACCAATCCCACCCGCGACGACCTGCGCACGAAGCGGATGACCCCCCAGGCGATCACCGTCTTGAGGACGATGATGCCCAGCGCCACGCCGAGCACCAGCGCGGCGTGCGAGGCCACGTAGCGCACGTCGAGGAGCATCCCCACCGAGATGAAGAAGATCCCGCTGAAGGTGTCGCGGAACGGAAGGACGTCGCTCAACGCCTGCAGCCCGTATTCCGACTCGGCGATGATGAGCCCCGCCAGGAACGCCCCCAGTGCCAGCGACAACCCGAACGACGAGGTGACGAAGGCGGCGCCGAGCCCGATGGCCACCACCACGAGCGTGAAGATCTCCTGGTTGCGCATCTCGGCAATGCGCGCCAGCGCGCGCGGCACCACCCAGCGCCCAACGACGAGCAGCAGCGCCGTGACGACGATGGCGACGCCGACGTCCCGGCCGATCGTGACGCCATCTGCCCCCTCGCCGCCCAGCAGCGGGAGGAAGAGCATCAGTGGGACGACGCAGAGATCCTGGAAGAGGAGGATCGCCACCACGACACGCGCAAAAGGGGACTCCAGCTCGCCGCGATCGGCGTAGACCTTGAGGATGATCGCCGTCGACGACAACGCGATCAGCGCGCCGAACAGGAGCCCCAGGCGCCACTCCCCGCCCATGGCGATGGCGATGGCGAGGACGGCCGCCATCGTCCCCATCAGCTGCAATGTCCCGCCCACCAGCACGAGCCGCCCCATCTTCACGATGCGCGACAGTGACAGCTCGAGCCCCACGGCGAACAGGAGGAGGACGACGCCGATCTCGGCCAGCGCCTGCACCGACTCCACCTCGCGCACCAGGCCCAGCGCCGTGGGGCCAATGGCGATCCCGCTCACGAGAAAGCCGACTACGCTCGGGATGCGCAGCCGGTAGGCGAGGACGACGACGGGAACGGCGACCGCGACCAGGATGACGAGGTCGCGCAGGAGCGGGATGCCGTGCATCCCCAAAGCTCGCGGGCTATCGCACGGTTTGTCGAGTCGCGCTGCGCAGGATGAGGTAGCCGATGAGCCCCGCGACGCTCGACGCGGCAAGGACGGCGATCTTGGCCGAGTCCAGGAGCTGCGCGTCGCGGAACGCCAGCCCGGCGATGAAGAGCGACATCGTGAAGCCGATCCCGCCCAGCCACGCCGCCCCGTGCAACAGGCGCCAGGTGACGCCGCTGGGGAGCGTGGCAACGCCAAGGCGTACGGCACCAACGCTGAACAGCGTGATTCCCAGCATCTTGCCGACCACCAGTCCCAGCGTCACTCCGAGCGCCACCGGGCTGGCAATCGCCTGCGCGGCACCTGTCAGGCGCACGCCGGCGTTGGAGAGGGCAAAGAGCGGCATGATGCCGAACGAGACGAGCGTGGTGAGTTGGTGCTCCAGCTTGAGGAGCGGCGCGTTGGCCGCGCTCACCGCCACGTCGAGCCCAGCGAGCGCCTCCTGCTGTCCCTTGCTGGTGAGGACGAGCCCATCCCCCGACTCCGACTGCTCGAACTCATCCAGCAGGGCACGCGCGCGCGCGGTGAAATCGGCGGCGTTGAGCTTGGTGGTGGTGGGTATGGTGAGGGCGAGTATGACGCCGGCAATGGTGGAGTGGATCCCCGACTGGAGGACGCAGTACCAGAGCACGTGCCCAACCACGATGTACGGCGTGAGCACCGTGACGCGTCGCATGTTGAGGGCGACGAGAAGCGCAACGCAGAGCGCCGCACCGCCAAGTGCCATCCACGACAACTGCGACGTGTAGAAGAAGGCGATGACGAGGACCGCCGCGAGGTCGTCGACGATGGCCAGCGCGGCAAGGAAGACCTTGAGCCCGAGCGGCACGCGCGACCCGAGCAGCGCCAGGATGCCCAGCGCGAAGGCGATGTCGGTCGCCATCGGGATCCCCCATCCAGCGCTCCCCGGGCCGCCGCGATTGACGAGCGCGTAGAGGAGCGCGGGAACGACGATCCCGCCGAGCGCCGCAACGATGGGAAGCGCCGCCTGCCTCGGCGACGAGAGTTCGCCAACCAGCATCTCGCGCTTGATCTCGAGCCCTACCAGCAGGAAGAAGACGACCATGAGGGCGTCGTTGATCCAGTGGTGGAGCGACATTGTCAGCGGCGCCGAGGCTGGGCCCAGCGAGATGGGCGTCTCCCACAGGTGGAAGTAGGCATCGCCCCACGCGCTGTTGGACCAGGCGAGGGCGATCACCGTGGTGACGAGGAGGAGGATACCCCCCAGCGATCCGAGCTGGAGGAACTCCTGAAACGGGCGCAGGACGCGCGCCACGAAGCGGCGCGCCGGCGGCGTGTCGCCCGCGGATGACGACGGAGTGAACGGGGTCCTGGGAGTGGCCATCGAGAGGGGGCGTCTGGAATCGCAACCTATCCAATGACACCGGCATGCGGTACACCGAGCGACGCACGGACAGCCGGGTGGACAGGCGCGAGACGCCGGGTGTCGGGCATCGTACGCTGGCGGGGCGCGCAGCGCTTCCGCAGAATGTCGGATCGGCGTCCGCACGCCGCCCAGTCCCGATTCACGCCGCCTGTCCAGCCATCCCCCCGGAGTCCTTCGTGCGTCCCCTTGCCCGACTTTCGCGCTTGTCCCTCCTCCCGCTCGCCCTCCTCACGTTAGGCACGGCCGCTCACGCGCAGCGCCCGGCCGGTCGCGCGGCCAGTCGCCCGGCCGTCAGCACCAAGGGCGACAGCGCGCGAGCGGCGTCACCATTCACGAGCGAGGCCTTTGGCGGGCTGCGCGCCCGCTCCATCGGGCCAGCGATGACGTCGGGGCGAGTGATGACGGTCGCCGTGCATCCGCGAAACGCCGGCATCATCTATGTGGGCACGGCGAGCGGCGGGATATGGAAGAGCGTGAGCGGCGGCGCCTCGTGGCAACCGGTCTTTGATCGCGAAGGGTCGTACTCGATCGGGTGGATCACGCTCGACCCGAAGAACCCCAACGTGGTCTGGGTCGGCACCGGCGAGCGCAACTCGCAGCGTTCGGTGGCCTACGGCGACGGGGTCTACAAGTCCGAAGATGGCGGACGCTCCTGGAAGAACGTGGGACTCAGGAACTCCGAGCACGTCGGGCGCATCGTGGTCGACCCGAAGAACAGCGACGTCGTCTACGTGGCCGCGCAGGGGCCGCTGTGGAGCGCCGGTGGCGACCGCGGCCTCTACAAGACGACTGACGGTGGCAAGACGTGGGCGCAGGTGCTCGCCATCTCCGAGCACACGGGCGTGAGCGACGTCGTGATCGACCCGCGCAATCCCAACGTCGTCATCGCCACGGCGTACCAGCGGCGCCGCCACTTCTTCACCCTCATCGACGGCGGCCCGGAGAGCGCGATTCATCGCTCCACCGACGGCGGCACCACATGGAGCAAGGTCAACACCGGGCTCCCCAGCGAGGAACTGGGGCGCATCGGGCTGGCCATCTCGCCACAGAACCCGGACGTGGTCTATGCCAACGTCGAAGCCGCCAATCGCAAGGGCGGGATCTACCGCTCCAGCGACAACGGCGTCACCTGGCAGAAGATGTCGGACTACAACCAGGGGTCGATGTATTACGGCGACATCTTCACCGACCCGGCGCAGTTCGATCGCGTCTACATCCCCGATGTGGTCTTCCAGGTGAGCGATGACGGCGGGCGTACACTGCGCCCGCTGGAGACGCGCGGCATGCACGTCGACAACCACATCATCTGGATCGATCCCGCCAACCCCAATCACTACCTCGTCGGCAACGATGGCGGGCTGTATCGCTCGTGGGACCGCGGGGCAACCTGGACCTTCTTCGAGAACCTCCCGCTGGCGCAGTACTACGACGTCGATGTCGACAACGCGCTCCCGTTCTACAACGTCTATGGCGGGCTGCAGGACAACAACTCGCTCGGCATGCCGTCGCGCACCAGGAGCGATCATGGGATCCTCAACTCCGACGTGTTTGTCACGCAGGGCGGTGACGGCTTCGTGTCGCGCGTGGATCCCGAGGACCCCAACATCATCTATGCCGAGCTGCAACACGGGGTGATGGTGCGCTTCGACAAGCGGACGCACGAGCGCGTCGGGATCCAGCCACAGGAAGCCAGGGGCGACGTCCCGCTGCGCTGGAACTGGGACACACCGATCATCATCTCCCCGTTCTCGCACACGCGCCTCTACACGGCGGCGCAGTTCGTCTATCGCTCCGACGACCGCGGCGACAACTGGACGCGCATCTCCCCCGACCTCACGCGCCAGGTGCAACGCAACCAACTGCCAGTGATGGGGAAGGTGTGGGGGCCGGACGCCGTGGCCAAGAACACCTCGACGGCGCTCTACTCCAACATCAGCGCCATTGCCGAGTCGCCGAAGAAGGAGGGGATGCTCTGGATCGGGACCGACGACGGCCTGATCCAGGTGAGCGAGGACGGCGGCGCCAACTGGCGCAGGATCGAGTCATTCCCAGGCGTGCCAGGCAACGCCTATGTCTCGCGCCTCAAGGCGTCGCAGTTCGACGCCAACACGGCGTATGCCACGTTCACCAATCACCAGAACGGCGACTTCACGCCCTACGTGGTGAAGACGACCGACGGCGGGCGCACCTGGCGTTCGATTGCTGGCGACCTTCCGGCGCGCGGCTCGACGCACGCCTTCGCCGAGGACTTCGTCGACCCGGCGCTCCTGTTCGTGGGGACCGAGTTCGGTGCCTTCGCCACGCGCGACGGCGGTGCGCACTGGTTCAAGCTGGCGGGCGTCCCGACCATCGCCGTGCGCGACTTCGCCATCCAGAAGCGCGAGCACGACCTGGTGATCGCCACGTTCGGGCGCGGGGTGTATATCCTCGACGACTACACCGCGCTGCGCACCACGACACCGGCCACACTGGCGGCGACGGCGACGCTTTTCCCGGTTAGGGACGCGCTGCTCTACGTCCCCACGCAGATCTATGGCGGGCGCGGGAAGGCCTTCCAGGGCGAGATGCTCTACGGCGGCGACAACCCGCCGTACGGCGCCGTGTTCACCTACCACCTCGCCAGCGGGCTCAAGTCGCTCAAGGAACAACGCATCGAGGCGGAGAAGGCGGCAGACAAGGCGGGGAAAGCGGTCACCTATCCCACGCACGAGCAGTTCCGTGCCGAGGCAGAGGAAGAGGCGCCGGCAATCCTCCTCACCATCAGCGACTCGTCAGGCACGCCGGTCCGCGTCGTCACAGGGCCGGTGGCGAAGGGGTTCCAGCGCGTCGCCTGGAACCTGCAGCTCCCGTCGCACACGCTGCCGCGCCCGGTCAATGTGCTGGAGGAGCTGTTCGAGAGCGGCCCCGCCGGGCCGTATGTGGTGCCGGGCCGGTACTCGGTGACGCTGTCACAACGCGTGGGCGGCGTGACCACGACGTTAGGCGGTCCGGTCTCGTTCAACGTCGTCACGGAGCCGGGCGCACCGGTCACGCTCGCCGACCACGCGGCGCGCGGTGCCTTCCAGCGGAAGTTGCAGGAGCTTCGGCGCTCGGTGGCCGGCGCGGGCGAACTCACGACGGCCACGGGGCAGAAGCTCGACCAGATCCGTCGTGCCCTCGACCAGGTGCCGGCGGCCCCCAAGGCACTGGGCGAGCAGGTGCGCGCGCTGCAGGGGCGCCTGACGCTCATTGTCCGCGAGCTGTCGGGCGATCGGGCGGTGGCGGCGCGCAGCGAGGCGACGCCGGCGTCGATCGCCGAGCGGGTGAACGGGATCAGCGGCGAACAGGGGCGCACGCTGGGGCGCCCGACGGGTACACACCAGGAGCAATTGCGGATCGCCAGCGAGCTGTTCGCCACCGAACTGGCCCGGCTCAAGCAACTGGTCGAGAGCGACATTCCCGCGCTGGAGCGGGAGGTGGAGAAGGCGGGAGCACCGTACACCACAGGGAGGATCCCTTCACGATGAGTCACATCACCACGCGTGCGCGGCGCATTGCCGGTGCCGCGCTTGCCGCGTTGCTCCTGACGGCGCTCTCCACCGGCGGACGCGCGCAGGCGCCACAGGCGCGCGCCGTCCTCCCGGGAATCGAGGGGGCAATCCTCCTCGACACGCTGGGGCTCCCCTTCCCCATCCACGGCAACCGCGACTCGATCTTCATTGCGCTGGAGAGCGTCTTCAAGGAACTCAAGATCCCGGTGGAGACGCGCGACCCGCGCAAGGGACTGCTCAACAACCTCAACGCCGACATCTCCAAGCGGCTGGGCAACGTGCCCCTGTCGCGCTACCTCGACTGCGGGCGCGGCTTCTCGGGCGACAACGCCAACTTCTACCAGGTCACGCTCGCCATCTCGGCGTGGGTCGAACCGCCCGCGGGCGAACCCAGGCAGTTGCAGGTGGCGATAGCCGCCAGCGGGCGCGACCCGGCCGGAAGCCGCAGCGGGTGGGTGCAGTGCACATCGCGAGGGTCGCTGGAAAAGCTGGTGGCCGAGAAGGTGCAGGCGTTCCTGTCACCGGCGCGTTAGGCAGATGAAGACGAGCGACTGGGACGAGCGCTTTGCCGGCGACCTCCCGTACGGCCTCGAGCCGAATGACTTCCTGGCGCAGGAAGGGGGGCGCATTCCGCCAGGGCCGGTGCTCTGCCTGGCGGAAGGGTACGGCCGCAACGCGTTGTGGCTGGCGGCGCGGGGCCACGCGGTCACGGCGGCGGAGCAGTCCGCCGTGGGCATTGCGCGCGGCAAGGCGCTCGCCGCCGAGCGCGGGCTCGACATCACCTGGGTCCGGGGCGACCTGGCTGATCTCGACATGGGGGAGGGGAAGTGGAGCGGGATCGTCTCGATCTTTGCCCACCTCCCGCCGGCGCTGCGTGCCGACGTGCACCGGAGGGCGGTGCGCGCCCTTGCGCCTGGCGGCGTGTTTCTCCTGGAGGCGTACTCGCCAGCGCAGCTCGCCTACACCACGGGCGGGCCCAGGCAGGTCGAGCTGCTCATGACGCGCGACGGGTTGATGCGCGAGCTGGAAGGGCTCCAGTTCGAGCACGCGCAGGAAGTCGAGCGCGAGGTCGTCGAGGGAGCGATGCACTCCGGTGTGGCGGCGGTGGTGCAGGTGGTGGGGCGCAAGGCGCCCTGACGACGCTCAGCGTTGCTGCTGGCGACGCCACTCCTCGAGCCGGCTGACGCGCGCCTCGAGCTGTTCGAGCGAGCCCGTGGCGCGCGGGTGGCCGGCGGCGCGCGCCGCGGGGATCACATCGTTGGCCGACGTTCCGTCGCCTGCTGGCGGTGCCGCGACCGTCGATGACAAACTTCGTGCTGTCGGTGCCGCCGACGCGCCCGTGACGCGGGACATGGGGCCCAGCGGCGTGAGCGATCGCCCGCCCGCCTCCCCTGCACCACGCATGGCCCACGACAGGAAGAACCGCCCGGGCTTTCCCAGCCAGAGGCGGCGGAAGAGCCGCTCGGGGGGCGACGCCCGGTATGGCGAACGCCCTAACAGCGCGAAGCTCACACCCATCAGGGCCAGCCCGGAGAAGAGCAGGAAGATGGACCAGGTGGGGATGACATACTGACGCGGCGTCACTTCGCGGCGGACGAACATGTGCGTGGTGGCGAGAGCGAGGGCCACCGCGAGCTGCACCAGCGCGATGCGGACCGTTCGCCGGCGACGCACCTGCGTGGCGGGGTCGGCGCGGCGCGCCTGACGCACGCTCTCCCGTTCGTCGTAGACGCCCTGCATCCCCGCAAACACCTCGTCGCGCGAGAACCCCGTCTCGCCCAGGTGGCGCGCCTCGCTGAGCACCTGCAGGAAGCGCGTGAGGCCGACACTCATCAGGATGACGACCGGGATGATGGCGTCGAACGAAGAACCCATGCGGGCAATGGAGCGCGACACGAGCCACGACACCGCCACCAGGATGAAGAGCACCGTTGACAACGTCTCCAACTCCGCCACGAAGCTGCGGATGGGGAGCGGGATGTCGGGTCCCGCCAGCTGCGAGGCGTCGACCGCCTCCACCAGCGCCTCGGCGGACTGGTAACGTTCCTCCGGCTGCTTGGCGATGCAACGATCGATCGCGGCGGAGAGGAGATCGGAGAGTTCCGGGCGCAGAACCTCCACCGGCGGCGGCGTCTCCGTCAGCTGCTTGACGAGGATCTTCTGCACCGACTCGCCCGTGACCGCCGGGCGCCCGATGGCCGCGAACCAGGCCACCAGTCCTAACGAGTACAGGTCGCTGCGCCCGTCGACCACGTCGCCGGACGCCTGCTCGGGGCTCATGTACTCCGGAGTCCCGACGACCTCCCCCACGCGCGTGAGCCCGCCGCCGCCGATGGGTTCCGTGATCGCGCGGGCGATCCCGAAGTCCATGAGGAGAGCGCGCCCCGTCGCCCGCTCGATCATGATGTTGTCGGGCTTGATGTCGCGGTGCGCCACGCCACGCCCGTGCGCGTAGGCCAGCGCGTAGCCCACGTCCTGCAGCAGGCGCACCAGTTCGCGCACCGTGAGCGGGCCGGCGCGTTGCACCCGCTGGGCGAGGCTCTCCCCCTCCACGAATCCCATCGCGTACGCCACCACGCCGGGACGCTCCTCCACCGCGTGCACCGGGATGATGTTGGGGTGCGAGAACGACGCCGTCATGCGCGTCTCGCGCAGGAAGCGTTCGCGCAGCGCCGGGTCGGCGGCAAACTCCTCGGGGAGGATCTTGAGGGCGACCGGGCGGTCGAGCGTCCGGTCGCGCGCCAGGAAGACCGCCCCCATCCCCCCGCGCCCCAGCTCGCGTTCCAGGTCGTAGCGGTCGGCGAGCTGCCGCCGGATCTGCGTGAAGTCGGAGGTCGTCACGTGCAACGAGTCGAAGGCGCGCGGTGCTGGAGGGTCGGCGCGCCGTCGCGCTCAACGCACGGCCGCCTCCACCGGGGAACGTGACAGGCGGACCACGTCCCAGTACGACTGTACCGCTCCACCCCCCACTCCCGCTAGGAGTTCACGCACCGAGGAGAGCATCGTGACCGACCGCGGCCCGCGCCGCACGCCGAAGTCCCGGTTGCCGTAGTTGAAGACGGCGCGGATGAAGGTGCTGCGCTCGTCCGTGGGGATGGCGGCGACGTTGTCGTAGTAGCGCCGCCAGGCGTCGTCGCTCCCAAAGAGGTATTGTTCCACGTTGGACGTGTAGAGCATCGAGGCCGTTGCCTCCCGCGCGCGCAGGTACGCCCCAACCGCGCGCAGCGCCTTGGGGCCGCCAAAGTCGCCCACCAGCGGAACGATACGGTTGTCGAGTTGCATCTGCCGGAGGCGCTGGAAGCTCGCCTCGCTCGCCAGGTAGCCGCGCTCCACGCCATCGGCGTCGGTCTGCACCATCAACTCGCCGTAGGTGGGCATGCCGCGCATCGCGTAGCCGCCATATCCGCCCGCGCCGCGCCCGAAGCTGTACGTGAGCGCGGGCCCCGCATCGAAGAAGGAGAGGAGGATGTACTCGATCCCCGGCGGGTCGGTCCGCTCCAACGTGAAGCGGTGCTCCTCGACGAGCCGGCGCTGCACCGCCGCCAGCGTGTGCCGGAAGAGCGCCGAGTCGGCCGCGACGGAGTCGTAGGCGGCCAAGAGCGCCGTCACCGAGGCGTCCGCCGTTGCGCCTGGCGGTCGCGGGCGCGAGAAGAGGAGCGACAGGAAGTCGGCGCGATCGGACGACAGCTCGATCAGCGCCTTGTACATGAGGTGCTGCAACAGGTTGCCACGCCGGATGTCGACGATGAAGGCGATGCGCGGCTCGAGCGCCGTGATGTACGTGAAGTTCTGGTCCGGACCCACGCCCAGGTACACGCCCCCCGCGCCAACTTTCCGTTGCAGCTCGGGGATCACGTGCTGGAAGGTGACCTCATTGGAGACGAGGTTGTCCGAACGAAAGAAGCCGGCCGGCTCGGACATGGTCGTCACCAACGACCAGAAGTCGGCGTCGGAGAGGCGCGTCGGGAGCGAGTCGCGGCGGAGAGCACCCGAAGTCGGCGCGCGGCGCGCCAACCATGCGCTGCGCGCGCTCCATGCGCTGCGCGCGTCGAGTGTGCCGGCCGGGTACGGGACGAACGCCGCCGCGACCGCCACCGTCGCGAACAGGACGAGCCACTTCCCTTCGCGTGCTCGCGCGACGATGCGCCGCATCGTGCCCTCCTGCCCTGGATGCGCCTGCTGTCCGGCGTTGTCGGTGCACCTCGCCGCGCGCGGCGCCGCGAGCGCACCTCATGCGACGTTACGGTGCGTGCCAGTCGCTGTCAAAGCGCGCGTGACGCGCCGTGTGCGGGACGGTCGCGACGTGCTCGGCGGCACGGGATTGCGTCTGGCCCCGTGAGGCGGAGAATACCATGCACACTCGGCGAGCCCATCCCCTGTCCCAACTCCCCGACATGCCAACCGCTCTCCGCTCCTCCGCCCTTCGCTCGGCGCTCCTTCTCTGTGCCCTTGTTTCCCCGGCGATGACCACGGCGGCGCATGTGTCGGCGCAAGCTCCGGCGCAGGCGCCGTCCGACACCGCGTGGGACATCACCAAGCCGCGCGGCCGGACGCGCGAGATCGACTTCACCACCAGCGAAGGGACGTGGACCTCGGTCGACATCTCCTCGGATGGCGCGTGGGTCGTCTTCGACCTGCTGAGCCACGTGTATCGTGTACCGGCCACCGGCGGTGCCGCCGTGTCGCTCACGCAGTCGAGCGGGATCGCGTCGAACTTCCATCCGCGCCTGTCGCCCGACGGGAAGTCGATCGCCTTCATCTCCGATCGCAAGGGGCAGTACAACCTCTGGGTGATGGATGCGGACGGGCAGAACCCGCGCCCGGTCGCGCTCGATCCGACTGGGCGCATGGAGTTCCCGCAGTGGACCGCCGACAACCAGTACATCATCGTCGTGAAGATGACCGGCTTCATCAATCGGTCGTTAGTCATGTACCATCGCGACGGCGGCGCCGGTGTCACGCTGGTGAAAGGCGAGATCGGCAAGATGCCGTATCGCACGGCCATCTCCGCCGACGGGCGCTACCTCTACTACGACGTCTACACCTCGCGCCCCACCGGCTTCTGGGGACAGGACGACGTTCTCAAGGGCGCGGTGCAGCTGCATCGCTACGACCTCAGGACGGGTGCGGTCCGCATGATCACCGCCGGCGAGGCGCAGCAGCAGGACCGCGCCACCAGCGGCGGCGCCTACGCCGCGGAGCCGAGCCCCGACGGACGCTGGCTCGCTTTCATGCGCAAGGTGCCGAACGGCGTCCTCGAGTACAAAGGGCGGAAGTTCGGGCCGCGCAGCGCGCTCTGGATTCGCGACCTCAAGCTGGGGAGCGAGCGACTGCTGATGGATCCGGTGGAGATGGATCTCTCGGAGGAGAGCATCCCGCTCAACGGTTCGTACCCCATGTACCGCTGGGCCAGCGACGGGAAGACGATCGTGATCCACCAGGGAGGGAAGATCCGTCGCGTCGACGTGACGACGGGGGTCGTGGCGACGATCCCCTTCAGCGCGCATGTGCAGCGCACCATTTCCGAGGCGCCGTCGGTGAAGAACCGCATCAGCGATGCCCCGTTCGACGTGCGCTTCATCCGCTGGGCCACCACCTCGAGCGACGGGAGGACGCTTGCCTTTCAGGCGCTGGGGCGCATCTGGCTGCAATCGCTGCCTAACGGCACACCACGCCGCCTCACGCCCGACTCGTTCGAGCCGTTCGAGTTCCAGCCGTCGTGGTCGCCCGATGGGCACTCGATCGCCTTTGCCTCGGTCGATGCCACCAACCGGGGGGCGCTGTGGCGAGTGGCCGCGGGGGGCGGGGCGCCTCAGCGCCTGACGAGTGACGTCGGGGAGTACATGAACCCGAGCTGGACCCCGGACGGGCGCGAGATTGTCGCCGTGCGCGGGAGCGGCGCCTCGGCCAGGCAGTCGACCGTGTCACGGGGAGGGTGGTTCGAGATCTTCCGCATGCCGGCCGGCGGCGGCGAGGAGACCGACATTGCGCAGTTGGAGGCGGGGAGCTTTTTCTCGGGCGCCGAGATGCGGCCAAGGGTTGGGAGCGACAGCCGACTGTACTACGCGACGTCGAAGGTGATCGAACCGAATCCCGTTCGCCCGGTCACGGGTGTCGAGGTCGTGTCGGTGCGACTCGATGGGAGCGACAGGAAGGTGCACGCCAACGTGAAGGACTCCGACGACGCCGCGGTGTCGCCGGACGGGAAGTGGGTCGCCTTCACGCAGGGGTCCAACATCTACCTCGCGCCGCTCCCGCCGGGCGGGGTCGGCGGCGAGACGCCGCTCATTGCCAAGGGGGGCGGCTCGTTCAACGCCACACCCCTGACAACGGAAGGTGGTCTGTATCCCACGTGGCGCACGTCGGGTGTGGTCGACTACGCGAGCGCCAACCGTGCCTTCTCGTACGATGTCGGCGCCAGGCGTGCCGACACCGTGGCCGTGTCGCTCACCGCGCCGCGTGCGATCCCGAGGGGGTCGATCGCGCTCACCGGGGCGCGCATCGTCACGCTCGACAACCGCCGGGTGATCGAGCGCGGGACGATCGTCGTGAAGGCTGGGCGCATTTCCTGTGTTGGTTCGTGCAGCACGAGCGGCGTGGAGAAGGTGGTGAACGCCTCGGGCCAGACCATCATCCCCGGTTGGGTGGACATGCACGCGCATCATCACCGTGAGTTCATGGGGATGATGCCCCGGCAGGACTTCGAGTCGGCGATCTACCTCGCGTATGGCGTCACGACGACGAGCGATCCGTCGACGTCGTCGGTGGCGGCGTTCCCCACCGCGGAGCTGATCGAGGCGGGGGAGACCGTGGGGCCGCGCGTCTTCAGCGTGTCCGAGGCGCTGACCAACGGCGACGGCGCGCACACCAACGACATCACCAGCCGCGACATCGCGGTGTCGGAGCTCAAGCGCCGCATGTCGTGGGGGGCCGTGCTCCTCAAGCAGTACCTGCAGCCGCAACGCTACCAGCGGCAGTGGGCCGTGGACGCGGCGCGCCAGCTCGGGTTGCGCGTGACGGCCGAGGGGAGCGATGACCTCAACCACCGGCTGGGGATGATCATGGACGGCCACAATGGTGGTGAGCACCTGACGGTGCAGTCGCCGCTGTACGCCGACTTCACGACGTTCCTTGGGCAGGCGAAGTATTTCTACTCGCACACGCCGCTGGTGAGCGGCTACGGCGGGTGGAACGAGGAGTACTGGTGGCAGGAGAGCCCGATCTGGCTCGACGCCAAGCAGGGGAAGTGGGTCCCATGGCGGCAGCTCATCCCGCACACGCGCCGCTTCATCATGCGCCCCGAGACCGACTACTCGAAGGACATCGTGTCGCAGCAGGTGGCCGATGTGATTGCGGCTGGCGGATACTCCGCCGTGGGCTCGCACGGCCAGCAGGCCGGGCTGGGCTCGCACTGGGACACCTGGATGGCGGCCAAGGCCAACGGCAACATGCAGGCGCTGGAGATCGCGTCGCTGCACGGCGCCAGGTTTCTGGGGATGGACGACGACATCGGCTCGATTGCCGTCGGCAAGCTTGCCGACCTCATGGTGCTCAACGCCAACCCGCTGGAGAACATCCGGAATACCGCCAACATCCGCTATGTGATGAAGGCGGGGACGCTGTACGACGCCAACTCGCTGGATGAGATCTGGCCGAGGGCGCGGGCGTACGGCGACAACTACTGGTACGTGCCGGCGATGTACGAGAGGAGTGTGAAGCCGGTTGGGGTGTGGGATAGGAGGTAGAAGGTTGGACGGGAGATCGGGGGGATCGGGGATGGAGATGGGGGATGGGAGACGAGGAGCGGGAGATGGGGGATGGGCGCGCGCGCAGCCGTCGCGCCCGCTCCCACCGTCCCAGCGAAAGCTGGGACCCATTTGTCCTCACATCGCACTCGACAAGCCGCATCGCCTGTCAGCAAACGCAAACGGCGCCGCGAGGCGCCGTTTGAACTCCCGTCTCCCCCAAGCGTTCGTTGGGGCGAACGTTCTCCCATCCCCTGTCCGCCCCTACTGCACCGCCGAGACGGACGTCACCCGCTTCACCAGGCGATACGTGAACTCCATCCCCTCGAAGAACCCCTTCTGCGGGGTGCGCTCGTTCATCCCGTGGGCGAAGGTGTCGTTGTAGAAGAGACCGGTGAGGCCGTACGTCGGGATGCCGGCAGTCCGCGTGTAGAGTCCGTCCGTGGCGCCGGTGCTCATCGTGGGGATCACGGGGACGCCCGGCCACATCTCGGATGTCACGCGCTCCACTTCTCCCATCAACTCCTTGGTGAGGGGTGAGGGCGGCGAGTTTCGCGCGGCGCGATCGGTCCAGATCTTCACCTTGGGATCGTTGATGACCGAGGCGAGCGTCGCTTGCACCTCCTCCGTCGTTGCATCTGGAAGGATGCGGCAGTTGACGTTGGCGCGAGCGCGCTGCGGGAGCGCGTTGGGGGCGTGCCCGCCGGTGAGCATCGTCGCCACGCACGACGTGCGAAGCTGCGAGTTGTAGGCCGGATCGGCCGAGAGGGTGGCGACTGCCTTGACATCGGTCGGGTCCTGCGCCACGCGCTTCATCGCCTCGCCCATTGCACCTGGCGTGATCGCCGCCGAGCGGGCGAAGTAGGTGCGCGTGACCTCGTTGAGCTTCACGGGAAAGTCGAAGGCGCCGATCTTCACCAGCGCCGCGGCGAGCTCGGTGATGGCGTTGTCCTTTACCGGGCGCGAGGAGTGGCCGCCGGGGTTCGTCGTTTCCAGCGTGAAGTCGACGTACTTCTTCTCGCTCGCCTGCACGTCGTGCGAGAGGTACTTCCCATCGCGAATGCGCCCGCCGCCCCCTTCATTGAACGCGTACTCGGCGTCGATCAGGGTGCGATGGTTCTTGAGGAGGTAGTCGACCCCGTTGTCGGCGCCCCCCTCCTCATCGGTCGTGAGCGCCACGATGATGTCGCGGTTGCCGGCGTAGCCTTCGGCCCTGAGGCGCATGAGCGTCGTCAGGTGCATCGCCGAGTCGTCCTTGTCATCGGCCACGCCGCGCCCGAAGAAGGTCGAGTCCTTCTCCACGAAGGTGAAGGGCGGGAGCGTCCAGTCCTCCGGCTTCGCCTCGACCACGTCGATGTGCGAGAGGAGGAGGATCGGCTTGCGCGTGACGTTTTTCCCGTGTAGGCGGGCGACGAGGTTCCCCTTGCGGTCCGTCTGCTTGATGACGACCACGTCGGAGTCGGGAAATCCGGCGGCCTTGAGCCGCGCCGCCATTGCCTGCGCCGCCTTGAGCGTGCTCCCGGAGCTTTCCGTGGTGTTGATCTCGATCAGCTCCTTGAGGAGGTCGCGGGCCGTGGAGTCCCACTTCGTCTTCCCGATGTGTCCCACCTGCTGCGCGCGGGCGAGCGTTGGCGCTGATACGAGGAGGGTGGTGGCGGCGGCGGCGACGGCGAGGCGAACCAATCGTGAGGTCATGGAGGGTGGTGAAGTGGGCGTGAATTGGGGTCGCGAATTGGGGTCAGAGCGAATTGGGGTCAGAGTCAGCGAACCAAATTCTCGGTGACTCTGACCCCAACCGGCAGCAACGGGCGGATCGAACGCAATGTTACCAAAAGCGCGCGTGACTGCTCGAGGACTCGACCGGTCGCGTCCCAGGTAAGTAGCCGAGTGCGTGTGGGTTACGGGGCTCGGAGTCGGTGAAGAGATCCGCCCATTTTGGGGTCAGAGTCAGCGAACCAAATTCTCGCTGACTCTGACCCCAATCGACTACCCTGACCCCAATCGACTCCAATCGACCTCACTGCGCCGGACCCCGGCCGATTGCGTCCCAGATCAGCGGAAGCGTCGCGTTCGTCTGGCCGCGGTACTGCGGGCGGAAGCCGTAGAGCACGACCTTCCCCTTCCCCACCGTCGCCTCGACGAGGGCGGCCTTACCCTGCAGCCGCTCCCCGCCCAGGAGCCACCCCGAGGCCAGCGCCGAGCCGCTCGGCTCGTACGTCGCCACCGCCTTGGCCCGCGCCGCATCGGTGATCTCGAAGGCCGGCGAGTCCTCGAACCAGACGGCTGCCGTCGACGCGGTGTGGCGCGCGGCGATGGGGTTCGACTTGTCGAGCGTCACCTTGAAGAGCGACCCCGGCGCGTAGAACTCGGTGTTGCGCACGCCAGCCAGGACGTTCTTCACGGGAAGCTTGAAGGCGTCGATGGCGAAGTCGCTCGCTTCATTGAAGGCGAGCACGGTCCCGCCGTTCTCGACGAAGGTCGCCAGCGCCTGCGTCCCCGCCTCCCCCACCCCGCCGCGCAGCGAATCGGGGAAGGCGTTGCCCAGCCCGCGCGTGATCTGTCCCGGCGACTGGTCGGGGATGATGATGACGTCGAAGCGCGCGTTGAGGTTGCCGGCGCGCAGGTCGCGGTCGAGGACCGAGGTGAACGGGACCTTGTGGCTGTCGAAGATCCATCGCGTCCACCCCTCGTCCATGCTCGCTGCATAACTCTTGTAGATGCCGATGCGGCGCGCGGCGTTGCCGGAGAGCCCGGCCACGGTGAAGCTCGGCTCCGGCATCGGGGGAACGAGCTTGTTGCTGACGGGCACGTCGCCCTTGACCGGATGGACGTCGACGCCAAAGAGGAGCGGCAGCGTGTGCGCCGTGACGTCGTACGGGCGCTTGGGCGGCCCCCCGGGATACTCGCGCAGGTTGGGATACTGCTGCGGCTCGAGGAGCGCCTTGGCGTAGGAACCGAACGGCTGGCGCACCACCACAACGTACGAGCCCGCGGGGTGCGTCATGCCGCCAGCCGCAACGCTCGCCGTCGTCTCGCGGATCTCGATTTGTCCGTGCTGCAGCGTCCACACCAGTCGCTGCAGCGCCTGCGGATCCTTCTGGTTCTTGGGGATGATGAACGCCGCCGGCACGTCGCCGTCGAGCGCCCAGGGATACGACGGGTCGAGCGCGCGGTCACCCAGCGCGACGTAGGTCTCGAGCCACTGGCGCCGGTCGCGCGCCGCCTGCGAGAGGAGCGCCCAGCTCGCCGCCGACTGGTACGCCACGATGTCGCCAATTCCCCACGTCCCCCCGCGCCAGAGCGCCGGGAAGTTCCAGCTCTGCACGCGTGCGTCGTAGCCGCGCCCGGTGCCTAACGTGTTGAAGGGGAGCGTGACGGGCGAGGCCAGGCGCGCGCTCGCGGTCTCGGTGAGGATGCGCGCCCCGCGGTGGTTGAGCGAGTACTGCCGCGCCGGCGACCACTGGTCGTACGAGGCGTTGGTGGCCACCCCCGTCTTCCCCTCGCGGATGATGCGCCACGCCATCGACATGCCGAGCGCGTTGGTGGCGCCGGTGAGGATCGGGTCGATGTTGGGCTCGAGCGGATCCATGTACGGCGGGATGAAGATGCGCCCGGCGTTGGCCCCCTGCTGGTGCACGTCGTTGACGATCTGCGGATCCCACGGCGTGTAGAGCGAGTCGACGGTGTAGCGCGTCTCCGGCTGCGTGAAGGCGTACCAGTCGCGGTTGTTGTCGTGCCCGGTGTAATAGTGGTACAGCTCCGGCGGCTGCATCCCCTCGGCCGGCGTGTCGAGCGTGGAGCGATACCAGTTCCCCACGATGTCGACGCCGTCGGGGTTCTGCGACGGGACGAGCATGATGATCGTGTTCTGCAGGATCTCGCGGACCTCGGGGGTGTTGCCGCGCGCGAGGCGATCGGCGAGGACAAACGGCGTGAGGAAGCCGCCGACCTCGGTCGAGTGAATGCTCGACGTGATGAGGATGACGTTCTTCCCCTGGTCGAGCAGTCGCGGGAGTTCGCCCGCCTGCCGCAGGCGCGGATCCATCAGCTTGCGCTGGATCTGCTGGTAGCGCGGGAGGGTGGCCAGCGTTGCCGGATCGGAAATGAAGGCGACGATGAAGTCGCGCCCCTGCACCGTCTTCCCCAGCGTGCGCACCGAAACGCGCGGGCTCGCCTTGTCGAGGGCGCGGAAGTAGGTCGTGACCTGCTGCCAGGTCGGGAGCTTGCGGTCCGTTCCCGGCTCCCACCCCAGCACCGACGCGGGGGTCGGGATGGCCGACGGCGCCTGCGCCGCGAGCGGGCGCCCGGCGAGTGCAAGGCTTCCGATGGCAAGCGCGGCAGACGCAACGATCGAAAGGACAGGAATAGCATGGAACGCGCGACGTGCCTGACGGGACGGATGCATGAGTGGGAGACGAGGGACGGCGAACGGTGACGAACGGCGATGAACGGCGATGAACGGCGATGAACGGCGGCGCACTGCGGCTGAAACTCTCGGCCAGGCGGGCGGCGCACGCGGTGCGAAGCTGGAGCCCCCCTGATGGAGCGTCAAGCAACGCCGCCTGCGCCACACGCCATCTCACCTGTCGCCGCCGCCGTCAAAGCGCTGTAAGATGACCACTAGCCTTCTTCCCCCTCAACGCCGTCCCCGTGCTCCGAACGAGAATCGTCGCCGCCAGCGCTCGCCTCCTTCCGCTCCTCCTCGCACCGCTCATCAGCGCCCCCGCGCAGGGTCCCGCGCTTGCCTCACCGTCGGCGTCGATCTTTGCCAAGGTCGCGCCGCGCTACTCGGGAGCGCGCGCCAAGGAGACGGTCGCCTTTCTTGACCAGTTCGCGCGCTGGCCCGGCAACCGCGGCTTCGAGGCCTCGATCGATCACCTCGCCCAGCGCCTCGAGCGCGCCGGCTACGTGCGCGAGGACCGCGCGACCCCCACTTCGCGCCTCACCTACCGCGTCGAGCGCTATCCGATGGCCACGCCGGCCTGGGAAGCAACGGCGGCTACGGTCACGATTGCCGGCCAGCGCGAGCCGGTGTTGCGGCTGTCGACCAACCGGAACATGCTCGCCACCAACTCGTGGAGCACGCCGGATTCGGGCGTCGTCGCCGAGCTGGTCGACGTGGGGCGCGGGACCCCGCAGGCGCTCGACTCCGCGCACATCGCGGGGAAGATCGTCCTCGCCGATGCCAGCGCGGGGCGCCTCTTTGGCGAAGCGGTCCTCAAGCGCGGCGCCATTGGCGTGCTGGGCTACGCGATGCCTGCCTACACGCAGCCGCAGAAGAACACGCACTCGATCCAATTCGGCGGCATCCCCTACGACACCACGCGTCGCGCCTGGGCCATGGCGCTCTCGTACGACGCGCGCGAGAAGCTGCGCGCCGCGCTCGCCGCCGGCCCCGTGCGCCTGCGCGTCCGCACGCGGGTCACCTGGACCCCTAACGCGACAGAGCGCACGGTGGTGGCCGAGTTGCGCGGGAGAACGCGCCCCGACGAGCGGTTCGTCTACAGCGCGCACGTGCAGGAACCTGGCGCCAACGACAACGCCTCCGGCGTGGGTGCGCAGATGGAGATGGCGCGCGTGGCCGCCGAGCTGCTGAAGGCGCGCGCCATCGACCCCGCGCGCACGCTCACCTTCCTGTGGGGGCTCGAGATCCGCTCCACCGAGCGCTACATCACGCAGGACACCACGCGCGCCGCGGGGATCAAGTGGGGGCTCTCGCTCGACATGGTGGGCGAGGACACGAAGAAGACGGGGGGCACTTTCCTCATCGAGAAGATGCCCGACCCCAGCGCGATCTGGACGCGCGGCGAGGACAAGCACACCGAGTGGGGCGGCTCGGCGCTCACCAAGGCGCAGATGACGCCGCACTACTTCAACGACCTCGTCCTGGGGCGCTGCCTGGAGATGGCGGCAACCAACGGTTGGGTGGTGAAGACGAACCCGTACGAAGGGGGGAGCGACCACATCCCCTTCATCCGGGCAAGGAAGCCGGGGCTCCTCTTCTGGCACTTCACCGACCAGTTCTACCACACCGACGGCGACCGCATCGACATGGTGTCGGCAGACGAACTGCGCAACGTCGGGGTGAGCGCCCTGGTGAGCGGGCTGCTGCTGGCGGGTGCGGACGGTGCAGCGGCGCGCGGCATCGTGGCCGAGGTGGAACGCGCGGCGCTGGCTCGCCTTGCCGCAGAGCGCGCCCTGTCGCTGCAGGCGCTCACCGCCGGGGGCGACGCGGCCCGGGAGCGCGACATCCTGGAGACGTGGGGCGCCTGGTACGACGGCGCCCTCGCCGCCACGGCCGACATCGCGGTTGGCGGAAGCGATGGCGCGACGCAGGGCGCCATCGACGCTGCTCGTGCGCGCGTGCGCCAGGCGCTGGGCGCGCACCTGGCGGCGCTGGCGGCGCGCTGAAGTTTGCCTCTACGCCCCCACGACCTCACGCCCTCACCCTCTCACCGAACCTCCGCACCCACCCCTCACATGTTCACGAGAGAGTACTACGCCGTCATCCATGTCGTGGGCGTCATCCTCCTCATTGCGTCGTTAGGGGGGACGGCGCTGCACGCGATGAACGGCGGCACCAGCGCCAACAACCAGTCGCGCCGCCTCATCTCGATCATGCATGGGGTGGGGGCGTTCCTCATCCTGCTGGGCGGTGCCGGGCTGCTGGCCGCGCTCGGCTTCATGCCCAGCGAGCGCTTCCCCGCCTGGCTGGCGGTCAAGATCACCATCTGGATCCTCTTCGCCGCCGCCCCGTTTCTCCCCTATCGCCGCCCCTACCTCGCGCGCTGGCTGATGCTCGGGCTGCCGGCATTCGGCGGTTTGGCCACGTACATGGGAATCTACCGGCCGTTCTGAGTGCACGCATGACGCCACCGATCCGCGACCTGCTCGCCTCGCAGTTCGACATCGCCGCCGCCCTCCTGGACTATCACCTCGCGTCGCTCACGACCGAGGAGTGCCTCTGGCGGCCGGCGCAGGCGGGGTTGCACGTGCAGCGCACGGCCCACGGGCGCTGGCTCGCCGACTGGCCCGAGCACGAGCGCTACGACCTGGGCCCGCCCAGCATTGCCTGGACCACCTGGCACATCCTCTTCTGGTGGTCCATGCTGTTCGACCACTCGTTCGGCGCCGCGACGCTGACGCGCGAGCAGGTCCCGTGGCCGGGGGACGCCGATGCCGTGCGCGCGGGCGTCGGCCAGCTGCAATCGCGGTGGCGCGCCACGCTGGCCGGGCTGGACGACGCCGCACTCGCCGCAACCGAGCGCACGCGGTGGCCCATGACCGGACGCCCGTTCGCCGATGTGGCGGCATGGGTCAACATCGAGCTGACCAAGAACGCCGCGGAGATTGGCTACGGACGCTTCCTGTACGCCGTGCGAGCGCTGGCTTGCCGCGATACGTTCGAGCCGTAGCTTGGGACTTGGCGCTCCTCCACGGGCGCCCTCCCCGTCCCACACTCGCCATGCGCGACCTCCCGACCGATCTCCTCGGCTCCCCCTTCCTTCGACCGGTTGCCGTCGACGTCGGCGGGCGCCAGGCGTGAGCGTCGTCATACCCGAGTCGCCGCCTAACGCGGTCCCATCGCCAGCAGTTCAAGGAAGAGCCGATAGCGCCCCGCCGCGCGTCGGCTTCTGGATCGCTTCGGCGCTGGTGGTTGGCAACGTCATCGGCGCCGGGATCTTCCTCCTCCCGGCGACGCTGGCTCCCTATGGTTGGAGTGGCGTCGTGGGGTGGCTCGTCACGCTCGGCGGGGCGCTCTGCCTGGCGTGGGTCTTCGCGCAGCTCAGCCGGTATTTTCCCGAGGCCGGCGGGGCGTTCGGCTTCATGCGGCTCGCGTTAGGCGACGTCCCCGCCTTCATTGGGGCATGGGGATACTGGGTCTCCGTGTGGGTCGCCAACGCCGCCATTGCCACCGGCGCCACGGCCTATCTCACGCAGATGGTCCCCGCCGTGGAGCGAGTGCCCGGCATCGCGCCGGCCGTCACCGTTGCCGCGGTGTGGGTGGTGACATGGGTGAACCTGCGCGGGGTGAAGACCGCCGGCGGCGTGCAGTTTGTCACCACCGTCCTCAAGCTCCTCCCCTTTGGCGCCGTGCTGGCGCTGGTGGTGGTGCGCCTGGCGCGCGAGGGGGGGAGCGCGCTCGCCCCGTTCGATCCCAGCGCCATCACCGTGCCGCAGATCGTGGCGGCAACGACGCTGTCGCTGTACGCCATGCTGGGGATCGAGTCGGCCGCTGTTCCCGCCGATCGCGTGCGCGACCCCGCGCGCACCATCCCGCGGGCCACGATGTTCGGTGCCTGGCTCACGGGGCTCCTCTCCGTCATCTGCTGTTCGGCGGTGGTGCTGATGCTCCCGGCCGGCGAAGTGGCGCGCTCCTCGGCCCCCTTTGCCCTCTTCCTCTCCCGATCGTTAGGGCCCGGGAGCGCCACCTTCATCGCCGCCTGCGCCATCGTGAGTGCGTGGGGGGCGCTCAACGGGTGGGTCCTGCTGGCGGGTGAGCTCCCGGCGGCCATGGCCGAGAGCGGGCGATTGCCATCGTGGTTCGGAGTGAGGAATGCGCACGGGGCGCCAACGCGCTCGCTCGTCCTCAGCAGCGTCCTGACGTCGGTGCTCGTCGTGGCCAACTATTCGCGTTCCATCGCCTCGCTCTTTGCCTTTGCCATCTTGCTGGCGACGGCGACGAGCCTGGTGCTGTACCTCTTTTGTTCGCTGGCGGCCGTCCGTTTCATGCGCCGTGGCGAGATGCCGGCGGCGTGGTCGCTGCGCCTGGCGGCCGTTGGGGCGACCGTCTTCTCGCTGTGGGCCTTTGTCGGCGCCGGACGTGAGGCGCTGGCGTGGGGGGCCGTGCTCCTGGCGGCCGGCTGGCCGTTGCATCTGGCGGTGAGGAGGGGCGTGCGATGACCCGCCCGCCCATGCCCGCGGGGATCCTCGAGTACGAGCTTCCCGGCGAGTGGCAGGTGTATGCCGGAAAGACCGACGCCGCCAACGACTACGTGAGCATCAAGCTGGCGCGCGCGCGCGATCGGTGGTTCCACGTGCGCGGGATGCCGGGCGGGCACGTGATTCTGCGTGTGGAGGAGGGGCGCGAGCCGGACCGCGCCGCGCTGGAGTGCGCGGCGGGGATTGCCGCGTATCACAGCAAGCAGCGCGGCGGGGGGATTGTCGCCGTGTCGATGACCGAGGGGCGCCACGTGAGCAAGCCACGCGGCGCCAAGCCGGGGACCGTCGAGATACGGAAGGAGAGCGTGCTGCGTGTGCGCCCGGCGACCGAGGAGGCGATTGCGGCCATGCGCCGAGGGAAGGCGTAGACGGATGAGGCGTTAGTTTTCAGGCATGCGTCCTATCGCCTTCTCCGCCGAGCGTTCTATTGCGCGCTCTATTGCGCGCTCCATTGCGCCCTCCATTGCGCGTGTCAGCGCCCGCTTTGTCGCCGCCTGCGCACTGCTCGTTGCAGCCGCGACCGCCTGTCACCGTGCGCCGCCGTCCGTGTTGCGCGCCTCGCCGGAGGCGCTCGACGCCCAGGCCCCCGATTCGTTCGTCGTCCGCTTCGAGACCACGAAGGGGGAGTTCGACCTGATGGTCCACCGCGACTGGGCCGCGCGGGGCGCCGATCGCCTTCACGGGCTGGTGCGGTACGGCGTGCTGGATGGCGCGCGCTTCTTCCGCGTGGTCCCTAACTTCGTGGTGCAGTTCGGGATCAGCGCCGATCCCGCTGTGAGCGCCGCCGTGCGCGAGCGCCGCATCCCCGATGATTCCGTACGGCGCAGCAACGTGCGCGGCACGCTGTCGTTTGCCACCTCTGGTCCCAACACGCGCACCTCGCAGCTCTTCATCAACCTCAAGGACAACCAGCGCCTGGACCGGCTCGGCTTTGCCGTGTTAGGGCAGGTGGTACGGGGGATGGAGGTGGTAGACGCGTTGTACGCCGGCTACGGCGAGGGGGCGCCGCGCGGGCAGGGGCCGTCGCAGGACCAGATCGGGAAGGAGGGGGAGGCGTATCTGGCGCGGGAGTTTCCGAAGCTGGATGGGGTACGGCGGGCGCGGGTGGTGAAGCGGTGGGGGAGATAGGGGGGAGGGGGGAGGGGCGTCCCGCACTCTCGAATGCCGCAATCGTGCCGTCCTTCAATTGATAGCGCGCGAAGGTAGTTTGGGGGAACCTGCCTAGAAGCTATCTCATGAATGGCGGAGCAGAATCATCGCACAGCCGAACTGCACGAAGGCGAGGAAGCGAGCCATTGCGCTCGCGCGTCGACGCGGTCCGCCTGAGTGTCGGCCTGGGATACCGGATCTTCTAGAGAGGGGATAGAATGGCGTCGATTCGCGTGACGTATCCAGAATCCCGCGTGGTGTTTCTTGATGACGCGCCGTTCGGCCTCACGAACGAAACGCAACAGCTACCACCAGGTACTTACACGACTGACCTGGGTGCACCCGTCGACTACACGCCTGGCAATCGCACCGTGTCGGTGACCGCCCATACGCACCGCGTGCTGGCATTCGCGCCGGAGGGAGCCTTTGTCGCCGCCGTCGCTCAGAGAGCGGCACCGATGGCGGCGAAACGTGGGGTCGTGACTCGCCCGAAGGCGACGGCCCCTGCACGGAAGGTCGCGAAGAAGAAGCGGAAGAGCGCAGAGCGCGCACCCGCCAAACGCGCAACCGCCAAGCGCGCTTCGATGAAGCAAAGCTCCACGAGGCGCAAGAAGCGCTGAGTTGTTGTGAAGTCGTTGGTTGCTTCGGGCGACGTTTCGAGCGACGAACACCGCGGTGAGGGCCAGCAACACTGAACGGTTGAGGAACTGGAATGGCGCTGAAGACCGGTACCATCTGGCACATGTCCGACTTGCACCTGCGCGCGGGGGTGGACACTGGGGCAGCGATTCAGCGGGCGGACGTCGACGGGCTCGACCCCACAGCATTCTCGGTCGACGCGCGGAGAGCTTTGTTCACGTTCGTCGAGCGGCAGCGCGAGGAAGCCGAGGGGCTACCCGACCCTCGGGTGGCAAACGCCCTGGTGATATCAGGTGACTTGGTGCATCAGAGCGGGTGGACCGATACCGTCATCGTGCAAGGATTCCTGGAGCGGTTGCGGAAGGAGCTGCAACTACCGCCGGAACGTGTCGTCGTCATACCCGGCAATCACGACGTGAACTGGGCGACTGCACGTACGAAACCGTCGGCAAGTCGCGATGAGTTCATGGCAGTGACGAGTGGCTACACGAGAGTCAACGAACACTGCAGCAGTGTCTGGTTCGATGACGACGGGCTCGCCTTCCTGCTGGCGGATACGGTCGCTCACGTGGGCGTACCGGTCAACCTCGGGCGCGTGGTCACGGAGCTGTGCGAGGCATTCCCTGCGCTGGCGAAGAAGGAGGTGGAGCAGGTCCTCGCCGGGGCGCTTGCGGCAGAAGTCCCGACGATCGCGCCCAACGCTATCGCGGAACAGTTACAACATATCGCCGCCTCGCGCACGCCGGAGTTCGCCGCGTCGGGACACTTGCCGATGCCGTCCGACAACCCGCGGCTACCCAACGACCTGCTCGGCTTCCTGGTCTCGCACTACCCGCTGCTCCCTTGCCCCTACACGAATGTCGAGGTGAAACCGTTCCACCTTCCGGTGGGTGCGGGCCCCGCGAAGCGCGTGCTGTCCGAAGCTGGCGTCTTCGTCTGCCTGCACGGGCATCAGCACGTCTCGTGGGTCCACGCGGAAAAGACCACGTACGGCAACCCCGACGTCCGGTTCTGTTGCGTGGGTGCCGGAAGTCTCACTCAGGACGACAAGGCGTTCAACATCATCCGATACGCATTGATGACCGAGACGGGCGAAGCCCGGCTCGCGATACAGCCTGTCTATATTCGGGCGGCTAGCGTACAAGCGGGCGAGATCAAGCGGTTCTACATTCCGCCGCGGGTCGGGATTCCCGCACGCGCCGTCCGACTCGTGGAGCGCATCTACGCGGACGCGCATGTACGGGGTGACAAGTGGTACTCGGACATTTCCACGCAAGGATGGAGAACCGACGCCGCCGGCAAGCGGGTGAGGAAAATCCCCGTCGTCATTCAGACGGATCAGGCGGGGCCTCCGACGAAGATTCGGGCCCAACCGCTTACCGCCGGATTCCACGTATCGATCGACCCGAAGAACCCGCAGGACCCGGGCCCCGGTACGCGCTCTTCGATCCGCGTCGTCGCCGACAACACGACAGATCGCCTGAGCTTCGCCATTCGAGAATTCAATCGTTTCGCGTACTGCTCAACGGTCGAGGAGAAGGCCCGATGTTACGGCGGAGAGCTCGCCGTACCGAGTCTTGCATATGACGAGGAGGCGATCGTTCATGTCGTGCGCGTGCCGTGCGAGCGCCTCGAGATCTACGTTTGCACACCCGACGTGGCACCGACGCTCAACGACCTACGCCTCGTCACTTACGTCGAGACGGCGAAAGGCGCGCTGGAAGAGGTCAAGCAGCTCCAAGCGATGACCGATCACACCCTCGAAACGTGGCCCGAGGTGAAGCGAGTGCGACTCACCGTCCCACGCCCCATGGAAGGGGCGGCTTACGGTGTCGCGTGGAAGCTCCCGCCGCGAAGGGTAGCCAACGACGATACGGCCTCCAACCCGGCGCACCGGGACGCGCTACACCGAGGCATCGAGCAGCTCCGGTTGAAGCTTCTCCAGGGAAAGAAGCAAGCGGCGGTGCGGGCGCAGCTGCTCGCGGCGTGGCGTCCCTTCGAGGTATCGATTCGGACGCGAATCGCGACCGTCTGCCCGGGGGCCGAAGAGTCCGCGGAGATTACACTCGTTGTCCCCGACCAACCGCTCCTCACGCTCGAAGAGTACCAGGCGCAGTACGAAAAGCTGCTGCGCCCCGAGGTCTCACTCGTGCCCGTGCTGGCGAGTTTTGATCACGCTGACAAACGATACAAGGCGAAGATCACTGTGGGACTCGGCGTCGCAGGTGTAGCCTACCTGACTAACCAGATCATTCACTACGATAGCACGAAGACACCAAGTCAGCCGCAGCTCAACGGCGATGCGCCACCCTCACCCTACTTGGCGCTCTCCGTCGAGGGCGACGAGCTCGCGAAGCACTCGAGTCTGTATGCTTACCCGCTCGTGCATCCCTGGCTGCGTGGCACCCCACTGGGTTGCGTGTGCGTCGGATCAATAGAAGGGGACTACCACCTGCAGCTCGAACAAGAGCTCTTCAACCCGGCGCTTCACGAGTTCCTGATCAACCTCAGCCGTGCCGGAGGAATCGGAAGGCCGTTCGCATGACCCACCATGTGCGCAAATCGTCCTGTTGTGGCCGATACTCCTCCGACGTGGCACACCACCCTGCACGAGCTCTCATTCTGGGAGGCACCAAATGAAATCCGAACATTCATCGCGTCTGCACTGGGTCGAGTTGTCACCTGGCTTCGCCACGCTCGTCCTTCGGAGAGAGCCCTCGGGGAACCTTGCTGAAGGCACACTTGTATCTTATATTCCCGCAACGACTTACGATGAGCCAGCGAGAAATCATGCAGCGAGCGATGCTTCGCCGTCCGGCGAAAAGGTGCTAAAAGCAAGCGGGGGAGCCACTTAGCGGCTCCCCCATCGTGCACCTCTCCGATGAGGGAGGTGCCGGTAAGCGCTGGCGGAAAGACGTCGCCGCCCAATCCGCGACCGCACTGCTCCCGTGAATTTCCGGGGAGGAGTGCGGTTTGTTCATCCCGCTGTCGAGCGGAATGCGTTCCGGTGGGCGATCTCAAGCGTGCCGGGCAGGTACGGTCCGCTCTGCTCTCCGAGCTTCGACAGCAGTAGCGACAGGTACACCTCCGTGGACTTGTTCTCGAAGCGGAAGCCGTGAAAGTTGTGAGTTCTCTGAATTCTGTCGCAGTTCTTCTCTAAACTCTGTCGCATCCGGGGTCGGGGGTTAGGCCGGGTCGGACGTGACCACGGCCCGCGGACTGTCCTCGCCCTTGAGGTGGCGGGTGCGGTAGGACCGTCCGCGCATCTCGAAGTGCGTCCCGCGTTCCAGCAGGCGGTCGAGGATCGCCTCCGCGAGGTCGCCATCATGCAGCACCTGGCCCCACGCCGCCAGCGGCTTGTTCGTGGTGACGAGGAGGGGCTTGCCGCGCAGATAGCGCTCGTTCACCACGCGATAGAGCACGTTGGCCGCGTCGGTGGCGTGGGCGAGGTAGCCGATCTCGTCGAGCACGAGGACCGCCGGGTGGAGATACGGGGCGACGGCGGCGTCGAGGGTGCCTAACGTGGCGGCGTGCGACAGCTCCCCGATGAGGAGATCGGCCGACACGAAGCGCGCGTCGTGCCCGTGCTGGATCGCGCGATAGGCGACGGCCACGGCGAGGTGCGTCTTCCCGGTGCCGCTCGGGCCACTGAAGATGGCGTGCCGGCCCTCGGTGACGAACTCGGGGCCGAGGTAGCTGCCGAGCATCTGGCGGCGGAGCGCCGTCTGGAAGGTGAAGTTGAAGTCGTCGATGGTGCGGAGCGTGGGAAAACGCGCCGCGCGCACGGCGCGCCGGATGCGCGTCTCGGCGCGATGCGCGATCTCCTCGGCGATCAGCGTCTCGAGGAAGGCGTGATAGCTCATCCCCTCCGCTTCGGCACGCGTGGCCAGCTCGCCATGCAGGCACCGGACGGTCGGCAGGTGCAAGCGGAGCAGCATGGCGTCGAGATCCTTCACCGGGGCCGGTGGGCGCGTCGTCGCGGTCATGACGCCACCTCCGTCACGGGCGTGGACGCGGTCAGGACCTCCGCACTGGGCGGGCCCTCGCGGACCGTCTCGGCTAGCCGCTCCACGTACTCCGCCCCAATGAGGCGTTGCATCAACGCCCGCTGCAGCACGCCGCGGAACGTCGCCTCGCCGAGCCCCTCGAGCGCATTGAAGAGGCGCTCGACGTCGCCCTGCCACGTGTGCGCGCGCTGATGCACGAGCTCCGTCACGTACGCTTCGCCCACGGGGCCCAACTCGAGCAGGCGCTCACGCATGAAGTACAAGCGCTTGCGCGCGCCGTACACGGCGGCGAGCTGCTGCGCGCGCTGGCCCGTCAGGTAGCTCACCGTGCCGACGAGCGGGACGCGCGGATGCAGCGCCTCGTGGCGGCCGCCCGCCGTCACGATCTTCACGCGGTCGGGATAGAGGTGCAGCGTCGCCGGGAGGCCGCAGGCCGCGGCCGGCATCGCATACCGCACGCCCTGGTAGTGCACCATCGCCGTCGGCCCGACGGTCACCGGGAGCTGCAGGCCGTAGTCGGCCGGTGCCACGGCGAGCGGCTGCAAGCGCGCCTGCTCGACGCGCCACCGCACCACGGGCGGTTCCTTGGTCGCGCGCGAGGGGCGGACCTCATTGACCTCGCGCAGCCACTCGGTGAGCTGCTGCGGCAGATCGTCGGTCAGATCGACGAAGCGGCGCGCGCGGAAGAAGGCCCGCTTCACGAAGCCCACCAGATTCTCCACGGCGCCCTTCTGCTCGGGACGGCGCGGCGTGCAGCGCTCGATGCTGAAGCCGTAGTCGAGGACGACCTGGGCGAGCGTGGGATTCCAGACGATCCGCGCGCCCTCGCGTCGGAGGACGACCGTCTTCGGATTGTCGAAGACGACGCGCAACGGCACGCCGCCGCTCGCGGCGAAGCTCGCGAGCAGGCTGCGCACGAGCGGCTCCACGCGCTCGGTCGCGACGACGACCACGTGGATCCAGCGCGAGTACTTCAGGCGATACGCCGCGAAGTGGATCCGCCGGCGCGCGTCGTTCGTCAGGCGGACATCGACCTGGCCGAAGTCAAACGGCGCTTGCCTCGCCGGCGACCCCCTCGAAGCGCACCATCACCTCGGCCGGGATCGCGGTGCGTGCCCCGGCAATCACCCGGTAGGTCGTTGAGAGACCGAGCGGCGTGCCGGCCTCCCGCAAGCGGCGCCAGATCTCGCCCGGCGGCAGCGCGGGCTCCGCGGTGAGCCACTCGCGCACGGTCGTGCGGAGGGCCGCATCCACGCGGGGCCGCCCGAGCCGCCGCGCGGCACGCGCCGCGGCGTCATCCGCCGCCGTGACGGCGGGCTCCTGGGCAATGCGCTCTACGGTCCGCCGCGAGACCTGAAACTGCCGGGCGACGGCGCCCGGTGTGACGCCGCTGGCGAGCAGCGCCTGGACGGCATGTCGGTCGAGCATCCTGAGCATCCTCCTCGGCGCCTCCCCGGGTGGGGGCCCGGCCGGTGCCGGGCACGACGCCATCGTGGGTCAGCGACCCGCGGATGCGACAGACTTTAGAGAAAAGGTGCGACAGAGTTTAGAGAACCCACAGGCGTGATGACGCGGGACGACGGACGATGACGGGCCACCGCTTCAATGGAGCCCCGCTCTAACGAGCGAGGAAGGTTCCTCGACGACTTTCCGGGTTTCGGTCTCCGTCTTCCGGCTTCAATGGAGCCCCGCTCTAACGAGCGAGGAAGGCACGGCCGCCGTGTCCAAGCGATTGCCCCATTTGTTGCTTCAATGGAGCCCCGCTCTAACGAGCGAGGAAGGAACGGAGCTGCGCCTCGCCCTCGCTCAGCCAGCGCAGGCTTCAATGGAGCCCCGCTCTAACGAGCGAGGAAGGAGGTGCGGCGCCGAGTGGACACCGTTCTTGACGTCGTGCTTCAATGGAGCCCCGCTCTAACGAGCGAGGAAGGAGTGGTGGACGCCATGAGGTGGACCCCCGCGACCCTCACGCTTCAATGGAGCCCCGCTCTAACGAGCGAGGAAGGAGGCGACACGGTGAAGCTCCTGGAGAAGCGCGCCGAGCTTCAATGGAGCCCCGCTCTAACGAGCGAGGAAGGAGCCACGAGCCGCGTCTCTATGGATGGTGCGGCGGCTAGCTTCAATGGAGCCCCGCTCTAACGAGCGAGGAAGGTGTGCGTTCGCCGCGTGCGCGCCCTGATACGTCAGCGCGCTTCAATGGAGCCCCGCTCTAACGAGCGAGGAAGGGCGTCGTCGCACGCTACGACGGTCGGCAGTGGGTTGGCTTCAATGGAGCCCCGCTCTAACGAGCGAGGAAGGCTGAAGGACGAACGCAACGCAGGAGAAGACCTGGTGCTTCAATGGAGCCCCGCTCTAACGAGCGAGGAAGGCAGCCTCTGCGTGGCGGGCACTCAGTGCCGACGAGAAGCTTCAATGGAGCCCCGCTCTAACGAGCGAGGAAGGGTAGCGCGTCGCGAGCCCGTACCGAAACGCGTCCGGGCTTCAATGGAGCCCCGCTCTAACGAGCGAGGAAGGTACCGCCTCTACCGATTCGGCGACGCGGGGCGGTGCGGGCTTCAATGGAGCCCCGCTCTAACGAGCGAGGAAGGCGCGTGATCGCGTACGCCCACTCGCGGCGTGAGCGCGCTTCAATGGAGCCCCGCTCTAACGAGCGAGGAAGGCCGAACACCATGAGGTTGGGCACGCCGCGCCCGTGGCTTCAATGGAGCCCCGCTCTAACGAGCGAGGAAGGCGGGCGCGGCTCGGCGCCGAATGGGGTGCAGTCGCGCTGGCTTCAATGGAGCCCCGCTCTAACGAGCGAGGAAGGTGCGGCGGCGGGATGCGCGCCCCAACCCACCGGGGGCTTCAATGGATCCCCGCTCTAACGAGCGAGGAGGGTGGATCAAGCTGGAAAAGGAGGAAGTATGACAGCAGAAGCTTCAATGGAGCCCCGCTCTAACGAGCGAGGAAGGTCCAACAGCGTCTTGATCCCGCTCTTGTTGAGCCAGCTTCAATGGAGCCCCGCTCTAACGAGCGAGGAAGGTACGACGATAAGCGGAACATCGAATCCGCGAGAATGCTTAATGGAGCCCCGCTCTAACGAGCGAGGAAGGCTATGAAGCTTTCGGTGGTAGAGATGCAAAGTTAGATGCTTCAATGGAGCCCCGCTCTAACGAGCGAGGAAGGGGTCTCCAGCGCCTCTGGGCTCTGCAGCATGGGCTGGCTTCAAGGGAGCCCCGCTCTAACGAGCGAGGAAGGAAGGCCGACGGGCGGATCGTGCGGAAGGTGAACAAGCTTCAATGGAGCCCCGCTCTAACGAGCGAGGAAGGGGCGCTGTTCTTCCCGGACGCGCTGATCCAGTGCCTGGAGCTTCAATGGAGCCCCGCTCTAACGAGCGAGGAAGGCAGGACAGGAGATTCTCGCCTTCGATCAGGACCGCTACGCTTCAATGGAGCCCCGCTCTAACGAGCGAGGAAGGCCCTACTCGACGCTTGGATCCTGCCCCACTGCAGAGCTTCAATGGAGCCCCGCTCTAACGAGCGAGGAAGGAAGGTTGCCAAGGCGCGTGTGAAGGAGTGTCTGTTGGGGCTTCAATGGAGCCCCGCTCTAACGAGCGAGGAAGGGGCGTTCTTCCCGGTCCTCACAGTGCGGGCGCACAAGCTTCAATGGAGCCCCGCTCTAACGAGCGAGGAAGGCCCATCGGGCGACCCAACACCGAGCCCCGACGATCGGCTTCAATGGAGCCCCGCTCTAACGAGCGAGGAAGGTCGCGTCGAGATACGCGATGACGTCGGCCTGCGTATCGAGGCTTCAATGTAGCCCCGCTCTAACGAGCGAGGAAGGCTCGCCGCGCTCGGGCGCACGCTCACGGTGCGCCGGGCTTCAATGGAGCCCCGCTCTAACGAGCGAGGAAGGGACGCGCAGCCCCTCTGCCGCACCCGTCGTCGTCGCGCTTCAATGGAGCCCCGCTCTAACGAGCGAGGAAGGCTGCGCACGCAGCGCGGGCGCCACCAGCACCCACGGCTTCAATGGAGCCCCGCTCTAACGAGCGAGGAAGGTTGGCGTAGCCGAAGACGAGCGCGGTGTAGGCGGGCTGGCTTCAATGGAGCCCCGCTCTAACGAGCGAGGAAGGAACGCCGCGAAGAACATCGGGGGGCGTATCATCGCGCTTCAATGGAGCCCCGCTCTAACGAGCGAGGAAGGTATCTCGGCTACGCCATCGAGGAGGAGGCCCCATGGCTTCAATGGAGCCCCGCTCTAACGAGCGAGGAAGGTTCGAGTCGCAGGTTCGTATCCTCGTAGGGGTTGTAGCTTCAATGGAGCCCCGCTCTAACGAGCGAGGAAGGTTGACGACGAGCCCGCGAAAGTCAGTCGCTATATCGAGCTTCAATGGAGCCCCGCTCTAACGAGCGAGGAAGGGGGTTGCCGCACGTGAAACGCTCGGTCGAGATTCAGCCGCTACAATGGAGCCCCGCTCTAACGAGCGAGGAAGGGATATCGGCGCCGCTGACGCTGGCGTACCCACGCGCGCTTCAATGGAGCCCCGCTCTAACGAGCGAGGAAGGAAGTCGCTGGCGGGGTTTTGTTTGACCGTGGCCAATTCCGGCTTCAATGGAGCCCCGCTCTAACGAGCGAGGAAGGGCGGAGATGAAGGAGTACGAGAGCAAGCGTCGCGTTGCTTCAATGGAGCCCCGCTCTAACGAGCGAGGAAGGCGCCAACGCCGCGCAAATGGCGATGATGCAACAGGCGCTGGCTTCAATGGAGCCCCGCTCTAACGAGCGAGGAAGGGGGCGCACGTTTTTCGACGCCCCCACGCATGTTATGCTTCAATGGAGCCCCGCTCTAACGAGCGAGGAAGGAGATCATCGCGCAACAGAACGAGATGCGCGGTTTCATGCTTCAATGGAGCCCCGCTCTAACGAGCGAGGAAGGGCCGTCTCCCCTTGACGACGGCCCCGGCGCGCGCGGGCTTCAATGGAGCCCCGCTCTAACGAGCGAGGAAGGTCCGGGAGACTTCCGTCCAATTGGTGCCGTCGTAGTAGCTTCAATGGAGCCCCGCTCTAACGAGCGAGGAAGGCAATCGTGTTCGTCGTCGCACGGAACCGCATTCCCCCGCTTCAATGGAGCCCCGCTCTAACGAGCGAGGAAGGATGCCAACGGGGTAGCCCTCTGGGGAGAGTACTAGCATGCTTCAATGGAGCCCCGCTCTAACGAGCGAGGAAGGCGACTGGGGCGCGGAGGAAGGAGACGATGACGACGCCGCTTCAATGGAGCCCCGCTCTAACGAGCGAGGAAGGCCGAATATGTGAGCGCGACCGCCTGCCCGCTGAGCAGGCTTCAATGGAGCCCCGCTCTAACGAGCGAGGAAGGCACCTGACGCCTTCTCGGCGAACCGGGCGGGGATGGGGCTTCAATGGAGCCCCGCTCTAACGAGCGAGGAAGGAAGCGGGCGCCCCGAGTCGGCGTTCTACCTCTGCCGACAGCTTCAATGGAGCCCCGCTCTAACGAGCGAGGAAGGCACGCTGTATCGGGACGCCATAGTGCGCGCGCGTAAAGCTTCAATGGAGCCCCGCTCTAACGAGCGAGGAAGGCTCGCTCCCGTTAGGCATCGGGAGGCGCCTCGCCGCTTCAATGGAGCCCCGCTCTAACGAGCGAGGAAGGTCGGTATTCGACGTCACCGCCCGAATAGCGACCTGGCTTCAATGGAGCCCCGCTCTAACGAGCGAGGAAGGGATGCTCGCGGCGGAGCAGTGGAGTGAACAACCTCTATGCTTCAATGGAGCCCCGCTCTAACGAGCGAGGAAGGCATTACCGCGCTCGTCTCGCTCGTCCGTGACGCCTCGCTTCAATGGAGCCCCGCTCTAACGAGCGAGGAAGGCCGATCATTCTCGCGCTGCCGACGATCGACGACGCGGAGCTTCAATGGAGCCCCGCTCTAACGAGCGAGGAAGGACGTTAGGCGCGCTCGAGGCAGCACCCGTGACCGCAGCTTCAATGGAGCCCCGCTCTAACGAGCGAGGAAGGGGCGTGACCTGGTGGAGGTGGACGATCGGCTGGGCGCAGCTTCAATGGAGCCCCGCTCTAACGAGCGAGGAAGGTGGCGGTGCGCAATCACGCTGTACGCCGTGTCGCAGCTTCAATGGAGCCCCGCTCTAACGAGCGAGGAAGGAGCGCACCCACTCCCAGGAGACCATCCCGTGACTGACGGCTTCAATGGAGCCCCGCTCTAACGAGCGAGGAAGGGACGTGGTGCGCAAGACGGGCTTCCTGCGCGATACCGTGCTTCAATGGAGCCCCGCTCTAACGAGCGAGGAAGGGCCAGAGGACGACCGCGACCGCGCCAGACCTGTCTTCCGGCTTCAATGGAGCCCCGCTCTAACGAGCGAGGAAGGACAACGGCACCAACGGCGAACTCCTCTGGATCTGCAAGAGCTTCAATGGAGCCCCGCTCTAACGAGCGAGGAAGGCACCATCTCCTCGTCGTCGCAGTCTGGCGGCACGTAGCTTCAATGGAGCCCCGCTCTAACGAGCGAGGAAGGTTCACTCGTCGTGAGGTCTACGGGGCCGAGGTGCCGGCTTCAATGGAGCCCCGCTCTAACGAGCGAGGAAGGGGGCGATGCGCGCCGGTGTCCCGCTAGAGGTGATGCGGCTTCAATGGAGCCCCGCTCTAACGAGCGAGGAAGGATGGACGGCGATGCGCTGAACGGGTCGTATCCGCAACTCGCTTCAATGGAGCCCCGCTCTAACGAGCGAGGAAGGTTGATAAGCTCGTTGTAGCGCTTCGTACGCTCGTGCGCTTCAATGGAGCCCCGCTCTAACGAGCGAGGAAGGGGCTCGGTGATCCTATTCCGGGGCGAGAATATCGACGCTTCAATGGAGCCCCGCTCTAACGAGCGAGGAAGGACGAGGTGAACGCCTATTGGGCGCGCACGGGCAAGGATGCTTCAATGGAGCCCCGCTCTAACGAGCGAGGAAGGGTCGGCTGGCACACGAGAGGAGGAGAGGATGCGACAGCTTCAATGGAGCCCCGCTCTAACGAGCGAGGAAGGATGTCTCTCTCTGGGAGGAGCGCCTCACATGACACCCGCTTCAATGGAGCCCCGCTCTAACGAGCGAGGAAGGCAGCTTGAGGCGAGAGAAGACGCGACGCTTCGCCGTGCTTCAATGGAGCCCCGCTCTAACGAGCGAGGAAGGACTACGACGCGTCGGGGGTGTGGGCGAGGGCAGCGGGCTTCAATGGAGCCCCGCTCTAACGAGCGAGGAAGGCACTCGACGTGCCCATGCGCACGATCACGGCGCACCAGCTTCAATGGAGCCCCGCTCTAACGAGCGAGGAAGGCTCACCATCGCGCCTTGGGAGGGATGATGTCGCACGCGCTTCAATGGAGCCCCGCTCTAACGAGCGAGGAAGGGGGCGGACCTGAGGAAGGGAGGTTGAAGATGCGCCGCTTCAATGGAGCCCCGCTCTAACGAGCGAGGAAGGTCGACGGCGTCATCACGTGGCCGGCGGAGTTCATGGCTTCAATGGAGCCCCGCTCTAACGAGCGAGGAAGGTACAACTGCGACTCCACAACCGAGGAGGTACCCAAGCTTCAATGGAGCCCCGCTCTAACGAGCGAGGAAGGGGGGAAGGCGGGGCGCCGGGGGCGTGGGGCGATCAGCTTCAATGGAGCCCCGCTCTAACGAGCGAGGAAGGCTGGCTTCCGCGCGATTATATCGAGCGCACGTTAGGCGCTTCAATGGAGCCCCGCTCTAACGAGCGAGGAAGGCCCGCGCCGGGACCGGTGGGGGTCACGTCCTGATTGCCGGCTTCAATGGAGCCCCGCTCTAACGAGCGAGGAAGGAGGCGCGATACGCGCTCGTGGACGCCGAGGGGACGTAGCTTCAATGGAGCCCCGCTCTAACGAGCGAGGAAGGGATGCAGGCGGCGGCGGAGGCGGCGGCGGCCGACGTGGCTTCAATGGAGCCCCGCTCTAACGAGCGAGGAAGGCTGATGGATCACGACACGGGTACACAGATCGGCCTCCTGGCTTCAATGGAGCCCCGCTCTAACGAGCGAGGAAGGGCGTAAGGCGTACATGATCGTGAACGGTTGGCCGAGCGGCTTCAATGGAGCCCCGCTCTAACGAGCGAGGAAGGCCCGCCGCCGAAACGCGCGGGCATCCAACAACTTAGCGGCTATCTCGCGAGCGGGTACCCTCATCGCCAGCTCACGACGACGCGCGCCACACGGCAGCGCTCGCAAGACACGACGCATCAACCACTTGAGACGCGCGAGCGGGGTCCACTCGCATCGCACCACCTCGCTGCTCGCGCCAGAGCTGGCGGTCATCGCAGGTCTCGCGCTCGACAGGCACACTCAGATCACCGTCGCCTGATACGAGTCCCGGCCGATCGCCAGTTGGCGGCCCAGCACGTCGAACGACGCCGCGAGCCGAGAGTCGGCGGCACCCAGGTCCACGATGAGAACGCGATCGTCCTTGAGATTGATCACCGCCGTTAGCCGCTCGTGCATGATCTGCCGCTCGACGGGCGAGAGATCGCATACGAAGAGCGAGTACTGCACCGGATCGCCGAAACCGTTCATCACACGATACGTCCGGCGCAGCCGCTGCGCATCGCTCACGTCATAGGCAACCAGGTACCGGCGCCGCATCGATCACCTCGTCGTGAACGCGCGGTAGTGCTCGGCTTCTCCCATCAGGACGGCGCGGAGCAGTCGCGCCTGCAGCTCCACGACACGGCGATAGCTCACCACATAGCCAAACATCGGGTGCGTGACGGTCTGGTTCATTCGTCGCTCATACGCGGAAATCACCGCGCGACGCCCGGTCGGCGACAAGGCGACGCCGCGCGCTCGGCGCACGAAGTCCTTCTCCACGACTTCGCCCTGATTGAACACGTTCAGCGTCACCGAGTCGCCCACCAATGGCCGGAACTCCTCCGCCAGGTCGAGTGCCAGGCTGGGACGACCGTAGTGCGGCGCATGCAGGAACCCGACGTACGGGTCGAAGCCGACCACGGCGGCCGCCAAGTTGCAATCGCGCACTAACAGCGCGTAGACGAACGACAGGACGGCGTTCACTTCGTCCTTGGGAGGGCGCCGATTGCGACCTCCTTCCGCGAACCGCTGCGACGCCCACGCCCCCGCCCCCTTGAGCAGTTGCGGGAGCGCACTGAAATAGAGTCGCGCCGCCATTCCCTCGATCCCCATGAGCTGATCGACGGCACGAGCTCCGCGCGTCTGCCTGGCGTGCATCGCCATGGTCGCCAGCAATCGGCGATCGGGCGCCGCATGGTTTCGGCGCAACAACGTGCGCTGGTTGAGGATCTTCCCCTCTGCCATGCGCCGCGCGATTTCGAGCGACGCCTCTGTCGCTCCCGCTACCGCATGCTGGCGTACGCGAAGGAGGACGTTCTTGTGTCCCAGTCCGCCGTTGAGGACGCCGACCAACCAACCGGTCGACGAATGAAAGGTCACCGGGATCCCCTCGTCGCAGACGGCGCGCATGGCTTGCGTCGTCAGCTGCACATTCCCGAACACCGACAGCGCCGAGGCGTCCAGCAATCGGACCGACACCGGCGGTTCGTCGGGCACCGTCACGTGCAATGCGTCGCCTCGCTTCCCGATCGTCCCGCCCTGTGCTTGCACATACACCGGAAGTGCATCGGGGCGCGCGGGGACGAGGCGCCGCACCTCATCGGGCGGTTCGCCGCTCCAGGCACGCGTTTCATCGGGGAGGCAGATGCCGCTGAGTGAGCATCGTACGCACTTGGGGCTGTCGCGGAGTGGCGGCGGGAGTCGCCCGCCCTCGGCCATCGCACGCGTCCCCTGCACCGCGTCCTGCGTCATCTCGATCAGCGACTCGTCGAATGCAACCTTGACGCGTGTCTTCGACTCGGCGAAGTACAACACACCCGCAGCGCATGAATAGCCGTTGTCGCGGAGAATCAGCCCCTGCAGGCACAATTGCACCCGCTCTGGGTCCCAGGCACGATTCGGTATGTCGGGCACCGCGCCCCGCTTGTACTCCACCGGAGTGGCCTCACGACCTTCGGCTTCGAGCAGATCGATGCGGGCGATGGCGCCGAGCCGGTCTGACGAGAGCAACACCGACCGAGCCGTGAGCGCAAGAGCCTCCGCGTCACCGCCGTCCGCGCTCGACGCTTCATCGTCCGGCGGCGCCGGCACATCAGTCGCGGGTTCCTTGTCGACTCGGCGATGCACCCAGCGTCCTTCGATGGTGTCGAGGTTGTCGTCCCACTCGCCCTGCACCCACTCCAGGAAGGAGAGGCGCGGGCAGTAGACGAACTCGTTCACCATGCGGGCGGGGACGAGGTCGGGGTGGGTGGGGGCAGCTAGTCCGGTTTCCGACAATCGGGCTCTCGAAGAGTTGTGTTGAGCACGACACGGGATTCAGCATGCCACGGAGGTCTGACATTCGGCCTCTCGGTCGACTGTGGGCCGAGCGGCAATACATGCTACTGATCACGGACAGCCAACTCACCGATGGTCTGTCTCCTCGACGGCGTGGAACAGCCCTCCACCGAGATGGCGTGTTCGTCCGAGCGAGAGCGGCCCGGCAACGCGCCGCTCGAAGCGCAGTTCCACATTCCCCGTGAGCCCGATCCCGGGCGCGCCCCGAACGTTGCTCGACTTCACTTTGGGCTCGGGAAGACCGAGGCGACGGCACTCCGCAACGACGTTGTCTGCGAGAATCTCCGTCGCCGCGCCTTCCTTCGCATGTCGTGTGACGACGTATGGTGTGATGGTTTTCCACACGCGCGAATGCCCTAGGAGCGAACTATCGCCTTCTCCAAAGTCCGCGGGAGAAAGCGCCAGGACTCCGGCGCGTCCCGCTCGCAGCTGGCGAAACCCGACAAGCGCGGCATCAAGGGCACGAAGGTGGTCCAGTTCCTGCGCCGTGGGCACGCGCCGCTCGACGATGTGCGGTGCGAGGACGAGCAACGTTCGCGCTTCTGGGTCGAAGGCGAATGAGAGATGAGAAGAATGAGATCGACTAATGGGAGCGCCGTCCTCCGCGTGACCGCTGAAGAAGGGTGCAAGCGGCTCGCGTTTGCCGAGTGTTGCCTGCACTCTCGCCATGACCGCGCGGCGCAGCGCTCGTGCAAGTTCGAGCGGGTGAGGCTGGTCAGCGAGGCCCTCGGTGATCGCGAAGACATATGTGTCCGGAACGACATCCCTTGCGGGCGCCATGAGCCCAAGCCCGAGAAAGCGCCCATCACCGATAAGTAGCGGGCCCTCGACCGGTGCGCCGAAAGCAACCTCGACGTGCCAGAGGCGCTCCTTGTCGAAGCGTGTTCCCGCGGCGAACGGCTCGACGCGTGCGCCGGCTCCGTCGAAAGGCTCACGCTGCAGGCGAATGCTCACCGCTGGAGTGCTCACGCCCGCATGACGGAGCGCTTGAACTACTGTCGCTCTCGCTCCCGAGACTTCCACGACGCGCTCGAGGCCGGACTTGGCCTCCGCAAGCTTTCTCGTTGGCTCGATGCGCCGGCGCCTGCCTTCCTCGGGGAGTACGACTGGCGTTACAGATCTGAATACTCGGGCCGCGGCGCCAACGCCGTAGTGCCGCAGCATGTCGTCCTCGGCCGATGGTGACAGGAGGACGTCCTTCACCTCACCCGTGTCCGCATCGAAGAGTTCTGCGCCCGAAAACGCCCAGCGAACATCCTCGTTTCGAAGCGGGCACGCCGCGGGGATTTCGACAAGGAGGCGCCGGATCGCGCGGTCTGCGTAGTGCATCCCGATGGATGGGATTGCGACGATCCGCACGCGGTCCTTGGCAGGCGCTGCGTTGGAACCATCCGGCTTGCGACCGACGAGATACCGGTCCACATCGTGAATCCGATCGGGCATGGCGGTGCTCAAGCGATCGCGAGCTGCTTCCCGCGCCGCTACGACGAGCGACGATGCGCCTGCGAGGGGCCACGCCACACGATGGTCCGTGTCGGCTGAAGAGCGAAGCTCGAAGACGTGGCGAACAGGAGGGCTCTCGTACGAGATCCTTCGATAGCTCGGTTGCGGCGGTTTGACGAAGACACGGTGGCCGTTCTCGGTACGAAATCGCGGAGCCTGATACCGACGTTCGAGGCTCTTGAACGATCCCTTATCTGGGCATGCCAGCAGAAGGGCGTTGCCCGCGCTCGGTCTCCGAGTAGTGCCGTTGTACTCGACGAGCTTTGCATCCAGCACCGTTTCCTCGAGAACCTCTCCCCAAGCCCAGGCCATATCAACGCCTCGCCCGAGCTGGTAGAGCTTCTCGGAGAGCGCGCAGATCTTGTCCGCCTGAGAAGCCCCGTCCTCCGCGAAAGGCCACGCGTAGATCCAGGGCATCGCTGCGTCGAAGTGGCGTGGCCTCCAAACCTTCTTGGCTCCGCGTGTCTTGGCGATGCTCCGAACATCGCCGCCAAACTTGTCGAGGTCGTTGTTCGGCAGGAACATCGTGACCGCCTGGCCACGCGTCATGCGCGGCGAAGCGATGATCGGGGCACCGGGGAGTGCTTCAAGCCAAGTAAGGGCTTCCTTGGTCTGTTGGTCGAGTGGTCCACTAATGCCAGCACCCGCCACGAGTGCTTGGAACAAGCGAAAAGGCGACGGCAGCTCGGCACCGTCTCCGTGATAGCGTCCCTCGTGTGCGCGCACGTAGATGGTCAGATAGCGGGTCATTGTTTGGGCTGCTCACTCTCTGGACCTTCGTCGGCCTTCTTCACGAGCAGCTTCTTCGCCTCTTTGAGATCGAACTCGTGCTCGAGGTCGGGCTTGTCATCCTTCATGAGTCCGCTGGGCCACTTCGCCTTGAACGGCGTCGCAGCGTCAATCGCATACGCAACAAGTTGGTCATGCTTCGGGAGGCTCACGGCGGTGGGCTCGCCGCGGCGCGGGACTTTCGTCCAAGCATCGTCGTTGGCGTAGCGAAGCAGGCATCCCTCGCGCAGGAAAAGTTCGAGATCCGCAGTGGCCGCCAGAAGCGAGAGCCCGAGCAGGTACCTCTGAAGCTCAGTGGTTTCGGTGCCGTCCTTGCCGCGAATGCCTCGAAGCGCCACGAGGTTAATCGTGACGTCGCGCTCGATGCTTCCCTTGGCGAGCACACCACCGAGCACGCGCGCATCCGGATTGGGGGCGTCGTCGCGGAGCTTTGGGATAGCGAGTTTCGTTGGCCGAAACACAGCGGGAGCGTCGGCGAATCCAACAGTTGAGAGTTTGACGCCCTTTCCCTTCGGGGCCTTGTCGAGCTCCTTCTTCTGCTCCTCGCTCAGCGCCTTCCACACCGAGTTGAACTGTGCGGCGCTGTGCAGGATCTCGACATCCCATGCGCGAATGATCGAGCGCACCAAGCGAGGACGCTTTTCACCGGAGCCGCCGCGTGAATCCCACACGCCGAAGACAAGCGAGGTCGGGGCGATTGCAGCGAGTGGAGCGGCGTTACCGTTGTTGCGTAGGGCCTCAAAGGCCTTGGCGATCTCAGGGGCGAGCGTCCGGCTCGCGAGCACGACGGCATCCGCGCTGCGATGTGCGAGGTCGAGGAGCGAACGCTTCTCGACGTGGCCATCTTCACCCTCTTGCTTCTTCTTTCCCGTCTTGCCGTCCGCCCTGTGCAAGATGATCTCGATCTGCGGCACCAACCTCGCGAGCGGGTTCAGCTCATTACCCTCTGCGTCCCTGCCGGTCGACCTGAAGATGGGCTCCAAGCGATTTGCCTGGGACCCGACCGTGTCGATCGTCGCGACGCACGTGCCGTCCGCGAGAGTATCGATGTTGTAACCGATGTCGGCGTACGTTGGAGGGAAGATGACGCCGCGGCCGCTTTCATCCGAATCGACGGGAAGGAGCTTCTGTCGCAGATGGAGGGCGACCGGACCATCGGGTTGCAGACACGAATCGAGGAACTCGGCAGCGCTCGGCGATTGAGTGGTGTCCTGTCCGGGCTTCGATGTCATGCTAGGTCTCCTGATGTAGGAAAGGTGCGATTCTGCTACTACGGGCCTGCTGGGTTCGAGTCAGCTCATCGGAAGGTCGCAATCCTTCGTGACCTTCCGGTATCGCTGCGAGCGCGAGGAGCCGGCCGCGAACCTCGGCGAGCAAGTTCTCTAGCAGACTCCCGGAATTCGCTTCGCCCAGCTCCTGCAGGACGTCCCGGACGAGAGGCTGGCTCAGAAACATGTCGGTGCTCGACCAGAGCTTGGCGGCCTGCATGCGGGTGCGCGCCTCGTTCATGAGCTCGGGCGTGGGGTCGGTGTGCGCGACGTCGTTGCGGAGCTCGCGGATGTTGCCCCCGAGCGCGTCAGCGACCTGCTTCAACACGTTGCTCTGGAGGAAGTGCTTGGCGATGCGAGCACCGGGACCGCCGTCCCCGTCATGCACCCAGTACCAATCGACGCCGTCGACCTTGTCTTTCAGTTCGAATGGGCGGCTCCGATCGTCATCGCCGGAGCGGCCACCTTGTCTGAGGAGCTCGTCGCTCGGTGGCGCTTTGCCGTTCTTGACCTTGAAGTAGCGGCGCCTATGCGGGTCGGCGGAGCGCTCGAAGTGCTCGAGCAGCTTGTCCCACAGCGCGGCTTCAAAGAACGCAACGGTTCCATGCACGGCTCTTGGGAGGTCTCCCGCGCGGAGTGCCAACTCGACGCGCAGCGCGGCCCGAACCGCCATGCGCGGATGGCTTAGCACCGCGAGGTTGCAATTCGGCGGCAGGGGCAGCGATGCGGCAAAGTCCGCGAGCCATTTGATGACCTGCGTCCATTCCTGGCTAGGGGCGCCTTCGAGATGGCTGACGGCGCCCCACGCGCCGAGGAGGTCGCCCTTCTCGACGAGTGAAAGAGCATGCCAGCGTGCTCTGTAGCCAGCGGCCGGGTGGAACGTCTCGGGCACCGCCTGATCGTGCTGCGAAGCGAATTTGCCGTCGGGAACCTCAAGAACTTGCACCGAGGCGCTCCCCACCGCATGCAGGCGCACGAGCTCCTCGATCACGGCGTTTGCGGCTGCGAGCCCGCCAGTAGTCGCCACGACAACTCGCTCCGGCTTCACGGCCTCGAACTCGGCAGCGATCGCTTCCGCGATCCGCTCGACAACGGTCCGCCGGACGACGCTGTCCATTGCATTCAAGCGATCCTCGAGCCGCTCGTCACCTTCGAGGACCGCGACACGTTGAATCCGGGAGACGCGGCGTTCGCGCAGCCGGCGTTCGAGCACGGTGCCGGCCTCTCGCGGATCGCTCCTGAGCGTTCGACGTGTCTCGAAGAGGAGCGCTGCAGAAGGTAGTGCATCACCGAACAAGGCGAGCACGGCATCGAGCTTCGGCGTGCAGAGGAGCAGATCACCTTCTGGAAGTGTGCCGATCCGATTCCCCTTCTCTGTCGGAACCTTGACGATGCCCCAGGTGCGCTGCGCGATCGCGTCATGGAGATCGCCGCACACCTTCCCTTCAAGTTCGTGACGGATGCCGTTGACCACGACCTGTACGTCGGTTTGACCCGCCGTCATCACGAGTAGCGTCGTCATGGTGATCTGCCGTTCTTGTAGCGCCGGTTGCGCGAGTGCTCGGCACGCAGCGAGGTGTGGAACGTGTAGATTGCACCGTCTTTGCAGGGATAGTCCGCCGCTTCAGGATGGTTGCGGCGATGGATTGCGACCCACTGGTCTTGGGTCGATAACTTCTGGTGATTGTTCTTGACCCACGCTGCGAGGTCACCTTTGGGGCGAAGCGTCGGCACCTCACCAGCCTCATCGAGCAGCAGAAGCTGCTTGGCTTCAATCCGTACGCTACCCCAGCCGAGCGGGCGCGCGTAGCCGAGCTTTGAGCAATAGCCCTCGGTGTGCGTGCCATCGAGCACAGCCTTGAACTGATCCGGGCAGAGTGCGACGGCAATCGCCGCCAGCTCGGCGGCCTCGAGATCACGGAAGCGCACTGTGAATCGGAACGTGCGCCCAGGTTTCGACGCCTCGAGTGCGAGCGTGCTGCGGTCGTTTTGCTTGTTCGTGTTGGAGTCATCCACCCACGGCGCGCCTTCGTAAGCGTCCTTGCGGTCGAGATAGAACTTGCGGCCTGCCAGGTCGCCGGGCGCGTCGTAGCCCGCGGCGTCACCGTACGTCGCGAGCGTAGCCTTGTCCGATGGTCGCGAGTGCGGATGGTGCGGCTGCTTGAGGTAGTGCTCGACCGCGCTCGGACGAGGCATGCCGAGCTCCTTGAGGAAGGTCGGCTTCAGGAAGCGTTCGTCGTCGGAGTCATTGTCGCCGACGACCTCGAGCCCCGCGTTTACGAAGATGCGGCCCATGAGCTGCGCGTGATCGTTCTCGCCGATGCCCGCGCTGCCTTCGTTGTCGCCGGTGTACCCAAAGATCCGCCGCACCGCCGACAGCGCTTTCGGCGCTCCATTGCCATCCTTTTCTCGCTCCTCGTCGAGCGGGAAGAGGCCGAAGCGTTCGATTTGGCCACGCGTCTTGCGGACCGAGTCGGTGTATGCCCAGCGATAGTAGTAGTGCCAGCCTAGCGAGACGATGCAGCAATTTTCGGTGTCCCACTCGACCCAGACGAAATCGCCGGGTTGAAAGACCACAGACCTTGCCGCGTCGCGAATGCGCGCCGTCGCTTTCGCTCCGTACTCCTTCGCGTCAGGGTGACGCTCACTGAAGTGTCCCGTCGCTTCATCGACGAGGTGGCGAACCGTCGCGAGGTAGCTCTCCTGCACTTCTTGTGAGAGTGTCGCCGTGTGAGTCGGCAGGGCCGGATTGGCGGTGAGCTCGCTGTGCAGGTTGCGCTTGGAATTGAGTCTCACGCCCGCGCCCTGACCGCCACGGTAGGCTGCTCCGCGACCGTCATCGAAGCGGTAGTAGTTCGCACCTTGGTCGTGCCTCTTGTCGTATCGGAGGTTCGTCGGCAGCAGCTCGAGCTTCGTCGGCACGCGAACTTTCGTCTTGTCGTCGAGCGCCTTCATCTCGATTCCGTTGTTAGGCACACGAGCGATGCGCGCGATGAGTTTGGGGTTAGGTTGATTCGGGAAGAGCGCGTTCGGACGGTAAGAGTACGAGCGCTCGGCGACGCGCTCCATCGGTGCGCCGAGCAACGCGCCCAGCTCATGGCGAAGCAATCCCTTCAGCGAATCGCCGGGGATGATGACCGGCCGCTTCCCCCACGGCGCGCGCAGCGGGCAGAGCACCGACTTCTTGTTTGCGAGTTGTGTGCCTTCGAGGTTGGCCGGGACCGGCCAGTCGCTCTCGCTCTCGCCGACGAGCCCGCGCTCCCAGCCGGCGAGGAGCGGCGTGAGCGTCTTGAACTCGAAGCGGAGTTCCCCTGAGAGACGCTCCTTGCTGCTCGTGCCGTCGTGCCAGATGGGGGTGGAGGTCTTCAGGTCTTTAGGGAGCGAGACGAAGCCGTAGGGCTTGCCGGGGAGCGGCTGCGCGTTGTTCGCCGGGACTGCTTGTCGACCGTGCGGTGCCCCGCCGCGCTGCCCCCCTCCTTGATGGTATGAGTCGCCTCGCGGTTGCTGAAGCGCGCCTTGTCGCGGTTGCGGCTGGGCGGGTTTGGGGGCCGCAGCTGCGGCGATGACAGTATCCCCGCTATCGATCGCTTCAAGCCCTACAGCTTGGAGCTTGGCGCGGACCAGCTCGATGTGCGTGTCCTTCGACGCGCAGATGATGAACTCGGTGGCGACGGCGGTGCCGACGATGTCGAGGTGCGGCATTCCAAGCTGGTTGCTCTTCAGCTTGTTGATCGCGCTCTGGTCGCGCGGCTTTCCGTCGAGCGTCTTGACGCGGATGCGGTGCTGCTTCTCGGGTTTTCCGGGCATCAGCGCTGCTCCTGGGTGAGGGTGAAGCCGAGCACCTCGTCGCCGCTGTGCCACTCGCGCAGAAGCACGCTACCTTCAGTCTTGGCTGCCGAGAAGCGCTGGAAACCGTGTAGGCGCGCGGGCGTGTAGACAACGCGAATCTGCTTCGCGTCGCCGGCCTCCGAGTCAAGTTCCTCGATGAGCACTAAGCGCGCGCCGCTCGAGGTGCGGACGGCTCGCCAGACTGCGCGTTCGGCGTAGAACGCGATCTCGTCGACCTGGAGCGTGTCGTCGTCATCGGGCCACTGGCGACCGAAGGTCGACGGCGGCGTGGCCTTTCTAAGATCGATGGTCGGATCGCACCACCACGCGACGAGTTTCGCGCCGAGCGCCGCCTTCGCGAGCTTCGCGGCGGCTCCGAGCGTGAGCGGCTCGGTGATCGTGCCGGTCCTGGTGCGCACCCATGCATCGGCGGCGGCGGGACGCTCGATGAAGGTGTGCGTCGAGCCTGCGCCGACCCTTGTCTGTTCTATGGGCTCTTTCGGCGGCGTCCCCGTTCTCACACTCGCCACGTCATCGATAACCCACTGGCTCGCCTGCCAGTGCCCCGCGCCTGCACCGCGCGTCTTGTGACCGCCGACCAGTAAATGTCCGAGCGTGCCGAGCGCGACCTGACGATCGACGAGTTGCATCAATGGCGCGACCTCTTTTTCCGTCGCGCCTTCGACAACGATGCGCACCGGAAACGTGCCCCGGAGAAGACGCACGGCATCGCGCTTGGCGCTGCCGTAGGAGCCCGCCGAGAACTCGTCCTCGGCGTGCATGTGCAGCTTGGCCGCCGCCCACTCGCCTTCGGCGCGCGCGTCGCGGATGAGGATGCGACTGCTCTTCCTGACCGTGCCGAAGCACTTCCCGGCCGGGTCATTGTCGCCGACGTCGCCCAGCACGAGGTGCGGGTCCTTCACCTCGCGCCCTGCCGCGCGCTCTAGCCGCGAGAAAGCGTGCCGAAGCGGTCCGCGTACGCTCGCACCCGGGAGCAGCGGGCGATCTCCGTCCATCAGCAGCGCGCGATCCGTGCTCAACGCGTCGGGTGTGGCCGCGTCCGTCGCCCACGCGGGCTTGGCCCAGAGGCCGTCGCCCGTCAGCTGCACCGCGCGCTCGGAGTCGTGCGGGCCGACGGCTAGCATGTCGAGTCCCCACGCGGCTTCGTTGGGCTCGGGCTTGTACTCACCGAACGAGACGTTCACGTCGAGCGTACGGAAACACCAGGTTCTCGTGGGCTCTACGATGGGCACGTCCGCGAGCGCGTTCGGAAGCGCCGTGCGGTCCGACGTCACCCATGCCTCGTAGTCCGCGTCATCGAGTCGGTACGCCTTCAACTCATCGAGATGGCACCATCCGAGCCCGCGCGCGGCGCCGCCACCGAGCCAGCAGCGCCCCTTGGACCAGTGCTCGGCGAGCACGTAGCCGAGGATGCCCTCGGCCTCGTTGAAGTCGGCGTTGTCGAGCGCATGCGAGCGGTCGACGCGGAAGCTGAGTTGCCACGTCGTACCAGCGGGGATGACCTCGCGGTCGTAGAGCACACCAGTCGCGCGTGCTCCAGTCTGATGACGAATGCCGACACCCGCCCGAATGCGCGGAACGCCCGTCGCGGTAGCATCGGCGAACTCCCAGGCGGAGCGGCGCAACGCCCCATATTTGATGTCGTCGGAGACCGCCCGCGGCAGCGGCTCGAAGAAACGCTTGGCCATCGCGACGGCAGCTCCTTTGAGGCCGCGACCCACAAGCGTCGGTACGCCGTCTACGAGCGCGAAGGGCTGATCGGCGCTGGTCTCGCGGTCGAGACCCGAGACTGAGAGCGCCGAGTCCTGCACGAGGGTGGCGGTGAAGAGCGTGAGCTTCGTGGTCATGGTGTCTCCTTGGACTTCGGACGCGAACTGGCTCGCAGCCAGCGCACGAAGAGGCGCGCGTGAAGGGCACGCTCTTTCGACGACAGCGCTTTGTCGTTGAGGTTGCCGAGGATTGCCTTCGCATCGGAGTCTTTCCAGCTCTTGCCACCCGCCGTGGTCGGGTTAAGGCGACCGGACAGCGCGTTCGGATCGCCGCGTTCGAGATCGCCGACGAGGTCGAGCCATTGCGAGAGGCTCGGTTTGCGATCAATGCCGCCACCGGGCCGCGCCAGCGCCTTATGCAAACCGAACCACTCCTGCGTCCTCGCGGCAATGGCCTCTTCCGGGGCGTCATTGTGCGGCGTCGGAGCACTGCTCGCAGTGGTCTCACCAGTCACGCCCGGGAGCACAGCATCGATGCGGAAGCATCCGAAGCCTTCGTGCGTGCGCTCGCCAAGCCACTCGTGCCTCGCAGCGCGCTCCGCGAGCTTCGCGACGCCTGTGCCGGATACTTCATAGACCGATCCACGCCGAACAGCGGCCGCGGGCATGCGCCAGAGGCGCGATGTGCCGTTGAAGCCGTGGACCATCACACTGTCCTGCATCGACTCCCCCAGCTGAACATCTTCACCCAGCAGCTCCTTCAGCGCGGCCTGGTCGAGCGCCGTACGCCAGCGCAGGAATTCATCACGCACGAGCAGATCCGACGTGAGCGTGAGGCGCATCGTGGGCTCCGTCGTGGTTGCGGCGGCAGCGCCAACCCACACGATACCTGCCACCTCGACGGGCGCTCCGGCACGTCCTACGCGCAGCCACCGTTGCCCTCCGAGCACGGGCCCGAGCCTCTCCGCGAGCTTCTTTAAGTCATCAGCGGAGCCCTGAAGCTCGGCGAGAAAGTGCGTCTCCTCGACGATCTGTTCGATGGCGAAGAGCGAGGCGTCGGCCTGTTTGGGATCGGGTCTTCCGTTGCGCAGCCGCACCCGGCGCGCCGGTCGGAAGGTCGTCCATGCGGGACTCGTGCTCTCCCGGTAGACAAAAAGGTCGTCCTCTGGACGTTTCAGTTTTTGCTGGACGTTCCATGCATCGTGTCGCCCGGTCGGTAATATCTGTTGGGCCCACCAGGGCAAACCAGCTGCCGCACCTTTCGGCTTCTCACTCTGTAGCGATAGCGGCGCCGGAAGAACCTCCGCACTTCTGAGATTCGAGGGTTCGTGCGGCAGAGGTAGCGCGTCGCTCACCGACACGCGCCGCGACGTGAGAAGCGAGGCCGTATCGCGGTCACCGTCGCCAATTAGCCACGCGGCCAGAGCGCCAAGCAGTGTGCGGCCGGGCACAAACGCGAGGCTCGGGATCAGGTTGTCTGGCGTCGCCGTCGCCGTGATGCAGATCGGATCGCGGTTCTTGAGAAGGAGCACGAGGCGGCCCGTAGACGCGCCAGTGGTTCGCGATGTATTGGCTACCTCGGATAGCGAGAGCGTTACCCTCCCTGCGCCGGTGGCGCGACCCCCTCCGAGCGCGTCGACCTCCTGCACGAGCCGCCTCAGCGTGTCGAGCTGGCTTGCGGGCAGCTCGACCTCGCCAACGAGCTTCGTCCCCTTCGGCACGTACTCGATGACCCGCAGCGTGTCGTCCTTCGGCGCGCGGTTTTCGAAGGACTCACGCGCGGTTGACCGCCAGATGCGGCGCTCGGGGTTGTCTTTCGCATAGAGCGAGGTAAAGACGGCGCGCTGCTGGTCGCCACCGGCACGACCGAAGAACTTTCCCGCCTCGTCGTCGCCACGCAGCCTTCGCGCCGCGTCGCGCAACACGCCTTCGACGTGTGAGGCCCAGATGACGGGCCGGTCGTAGCGATCACGCGCGATGAGCGCATCTATGCCGCCGCCACCCGAACCCGTGCCGAGGTGCGCATCCGAGAGGAATTCGGCAGTCAGCGTCTGGCGAACCCACCTGTCAAACATGGGCGGCCTCCTGTTCCGCTCCGGTACCTTGGGACTTGCTACCAAGGCGGACCATCTCGGCGACTTCGACCAAGTCGAGCAGCGGGGTGATCCTCGGCCCGTTGTTCGACGACTGTCGCCACACCTCCTTCACGCCCGCCTTGGCGAGCGGTCCCTTCGCGTCTTTCGGAAGCTCGGCGAACGCCAGCTCCGCGAGTGCGCGACCTCGTGGGAGCTGCTCAACCAAATAGCGGAGCTGCGAACGCGGTGCACCGGCGAGCTGCTGAGCACCCTCCATGAGGCCCTGCAACGAGTCGACGTCCTTTCCGAGCACATTTACCGGCCGCTGCGAGAGCACGCGCAGTTCGTTACCACTGCCGCGCAGCCAGTCTCGCCTACGCACCCCCGCGGGCTCGTCGACCCACGCGGTGCTGTAGACGGCCCAGTCGACGACGGATTGCTTCACCTCGTCGTCTTTGAACCCACGGAAGCGGCGCTTGGCGGATCCGGCAAGCTGCTCGGCGACTTCGTGCAGTCGGTGAATGGGGATGGTGTGCCTGGCGATGACCACGCCCACGCCGAGGGTCAGCTTGAAGCCGGTGCTGTCCTTCTGGAGCGACTCCAGCTCCGCGCAGAGCGTGACGACGAACGGCAGCGCAGTTTCTGCGCGCGTCACGAGCAAGAGGTCGTCGCCGCCGAGCATCAACAGGATGAGCGGCGCCTTAGTCTGGTCGAGGCAGTGCGCATCGATTGCCTTGCTCAGCGCACGCCGGAGCAGCACGCGATTGCGATGGAAGAACGCAGCGCGCTCGCTGTCCGGCTTGTCTTTGCCAAGACCACTGCCGACGCCGTTGCCGTCGGCGTGGATTAGCGCTAGGTAGCCGTTGCCCACGAGCTCCTTCAGCTCTTGCGGTCGATTCAACGTTCTTAGCTTGGTCGTGTCGCTCAGCAGGCTGGCGACGTCAACCGCCGAGCTGTCCTCGGTGCGACGAGCCGCGTCGTGGCGCTGGGCGACGTCGCGCGAGACGGCGGGACGCTCATCGCCTTGCTCGACGATGGCCGACGCGAGCCCGCGTCCGGTCCACTCGCAGGGGGCGAGAACCGGCAGCTCGGTCGAGAGATGCACTTGGCTCTTAGTCCGCGGCGTGCCGTCGATGGAGATGCGAAAGCGCAGACCCGGCAGTTTGGAGTGCAGGAGCCGCGCGACCGCGTCGGCGAAGGCCCCGGCGCCACTTGCGAAGTGGGCCTCGAAGTGTCCGCCATCGCGCGAGATAATGCCATCCTTCGCGTCGGCGGCGGGATCGTCGTGATCCTTCAGCGGATCGTTCGAGTCGGCGGCAGGGTAGCTCTCCGAGCTTGGAGCCAACATCCAGCCGCAGCCAGCTTTTCGCGCCAACCCCGGCAGCGCGATGCGCAGGGTCTCTCCTAGCAGCGCGTTTGCGCCAACCATCGCCCGCAGGCGCGGCACGGCGAAGAGCCACGTCTGTACACGCGAGAACTCGATGTGGACGCGCTTAACCTTGGTGACGACGGTCATGTTGTCTTCTTCTTCATCGTAAAGACCACGAAATGAGTCATCCTCGAGTCTCCTCTCGCGCGAACGTCGTGACCTTGTTCTTGCCGGACAGATCGAGATCAAACGCGAACCTACGCATCGGCAGCGGCAGATCGGCACCGGCGAGCGCAGCGCGCGCCAGCATCGGCGGCAACGGATGCCCCCAGACGGCGTAGCGAACCTTGCGAGTCTCGTATTCGTCGGGCCGAGCGTGCTCGAGGCCAATCGCCGCGAGGATCTCCACCACTGGCGAGGCGGCGATGGCGTCCTTTTGCGTGTTCGGTGAGTAGCCCGCGTCGATTGCCGTCCACGCACCGCGCGGATCGAAGTTGAAGCTGCCACCCATCGGTGTTACCACGTCGAAGGGCGCCCTCAGGAGGACCTCGCGTTGCTCCATCCAGAGTTGAGCCAGGCCTCGGTGCTTAAGCTCGCCGATCGATTGATGCTTCTTCGGTTTCGCGCGCACGCCCTGAAGCATCTGGGTCGCGATGCGGTAGGCCGACCGGTTTCCGGAATAGAGCTTGAAGTCATCACGCGAAAGCCACGGTGAGAAGGGACTCTTTCGAGACTCAGCCCAGTGGCTTACGACTAACCGACGACCTTCGTCCGCGAGCTGGACTGGAAGCGCGTTTCGATCGCCTTCGCCCGCGGGAAATACTGGCGTCGTGATGCGACGCTGCACCTCGCTAGAATCGTCGTCGAACTCACCACCGTCTTCACGTTCTATGGGCGTGGCGTCTTCCTCTCCGTTGTCGTCACCATCGGCTGCACCGCCTTCAACGTAGCCAATGGGTGTCAATTCGCTGATCTTCGCCTTCGCCAAGAACTCCAGGACGACCTCGAACGGGTTCTTGCCACCGTCAGCGCGAAGAACGAACGTCGCTTGCGCGTCGCTCCAGTCGAAGTGCGCCTCTACGCCGCCGAGCAGTACCTCTGCCGCCTCGAGGAAGCCCATGCAGGCGAGCACCTGGCCAGGGTTCCTGAGATCGACGAGGATGGATGCACTCATATGTGTCATCACGGCTGCTCCTTCTGCGCGATCGCGGCCTGCTGGTTGCGGCGCGACGCAGTCTGGTCTGCCGAGCGGAGAATCGCCTCCCACCATGCGAGCCCCCACGGCCCCCACAGTCTCGAGAGCCTTGCAGATCGAAGCGCGATCGCGCGCGCGCGCTCACTGACAATCGACGGCGGCGCATCGTCGCAGCCGCTGGTCTCGATCACTGGCCTGGCGAAACCGTGATGCGCCGCGACGAGATGTAGAACGGAATCCTGGTCGTCTGTGCCAAGCGCCTTGAAGTCGCCATGGGCTTCAACGCAGGGCAGCGAGCCAAGCTCGTGTCGATAGCCGTCGAGGAGGTGGAAGTCGATCGGCCCTTTCGTCTTTGCGTAGGGGCGACCTTCGATCGGGGCCTTGAACGCGCGCTGCCAGCGGCCGGCCTGTTTTCCTTCGTCGTGAAGACGAGCGGACAGCACGAGCACATACGTGCGCGCCGCCCCGATGCCCAGTCGAGCCGCGATCTGTCGTGCGCACTCTACGGCGAGCGCTTGGTGCTCGCCGAGCTTCTGCGGATGATTCGCTTCTGCACGCTCTTCTTCCGTTGCCGCATCGCCCGCCCACCCATCGATCGCGAGAGCCGCAGACGGCTCACCGTCCACCATCTTCGTAACGAACACATAGCGGCGCACCCATCCTGCTCCTGGCGTCGTGCGCCACGCCGACTCGTCCTCTTCATTGGCGCCCAATTCACGAATGCGAAACCCCGTCACCGGCACATCCGCGACGTCAGGGCGAGCGAGCCAGGTTGAGGAACAGTCGTCCGAGGCTGCTGCGATCGCGTTGCTATCGAGATCCAGGAGACCGTGGGTGAGTCCACCTAATTCCGCGTCGACCACTAGCGTCAACGATGTCAGAGATACATCGAACTGCTTGGCGGCTTCGTTCTTGAGCGCCTTGAGTTCATCGAGTTCCTTGCGCGTCCATCGCTGTTTGACCTCACCACGAGTTGAAAGTCCGACAGCAGCAATTCGCTCACCAGTCGCCAGTCCGTTGGCTTCAAGGAGCTTACCGGCGCGCTTCGACAGCCATTCACGCACGACGAACGCATCGGCCTCGAGTTGCTCGCTCGTGTGCGGAGGTGCAGCGTCGAAGAAGCGCTTCGCCGCCTTGGGGTCGAGGGGGCCGTCAGCTTGAACGGGCAGATGGCGTCGCCAGACCACAGTCGTCTGCGGCGGATCGTTAGGGCGAAAGCCTCGCAGCCACGGGTCAACGTCGGGCCTTCCGGGGTGCTCGTCGAGCGAAGTCATCGACCATGCATCGACCAGGGCGCGCGTCAGCTCGGGCCGAAGCGGCTCGGCGGACTTTGCGGCGGATAGAGCATCCGTTAGATCTGGGCGGTCACGCAGCTTCAGGAGAGCTTCGGGGCTCAAGCAGCCGCCGCCCTCCGCCACGGTGTCGAGCAGCTTTCGGAGGGCGCGGTGCCTTGCGACCTCCGCGTTGTGGCTGGCCACCGCTTTCGCGTCGGCGTCTTTGAACGCCGTGATGCTTCTTTGAGACACCGAGATCGACTGCTTCAACTCCTTAACAGCCTGCTTGCGCTTCTCTTCTGTAGCTTTGGCGTCGGTGGATGCCTTCTGGCCTTTCGGGATAGAGGCCTTCGCGCCCTGCAGGGCATGCAGGTCCTTGGTCAGCTCATCGACGCGCACTTTCGCCGCGTCGGATGCTTCGCTCTTCTTGAGGGCTGTCGTCATCCTGTCTGAGGGCGCCGGCTCACGGTCAACCACGACAACAACCTTCGCATCTCCATCACCGCGCCGATTCACGCGACCGAGCCGCTGGATCATCCGCTCCCAGGCGACGAGGTCACAGACCATGTGGTCGGCGTCCATGTCCACACCTACCTCACCTGCGCTCGTGGCAACGAGGAACGTTGGACCCTGCGGCTCGGCGCGAGTGCCGTCTTCCCGCTCCACGAAGCCATGGTCGACGAGCCACTTGGCCACCATCGTGCGCTCCAGCACTCGACGAGCGCCGACGAAGAGCTCGAAAATCGGCGGCGGCGCGCCCGTAGACGCCTTGAGCTTTCGCAGCGCGGAAGCGACCGCTAATGCGTCCTTGCGACTGTCGCAGAACACGAGGCATCGGACCCTTGCCGATCCTTGCTCCGTCAGCTGCCATGCGTGTCTGGCGAGTTCTTCGACGAGTGTGGGACCCTTGACTCTCGACGGTGCCTCGTCGGCCTCGTCAGCACTCACACCCTCGTCCGTTCCAGCACTGGTCTTCGTCGCCGGTGCCAGATCGACAATGCGCAGCGTCTTCTTCGCGGCGAGGCGTTTCGCCACGATCGGGTGGAGTCGATCGGCCCCGGAGAGCGTCAGCGTCGCTGCATCGAGTTGGCGCCCCGTCGCCGATAGCGAGAGTACCTGGAAGGGAGGAACCAGTGCACGTAGCGAAGTGTCCTGCGGTCCGAACGCGTCTGCTCCACGCTCAACTTGTCTGAGAAGATCCTCGAAAGCAGGCACCAAGTGAGCCTCGTCGAGAACGACGAGCGCGTCTGCGCCGAGAAGTCCCGCATGGTAGGGACGCATCTTCGAGGAGACATAGCCCGAGAACAGGAGCCGCGAGCCTACCATGTCCACGGTGCCGACGATGATGGCGGGCGACGATGGGTCCTCGAGCCACGCGCGATTGTCGACATGTTGGCCACGCAGCGTTGATATAGGCAGTCCGCGATCGTCGAGACCGAGGGCCTCGGCGACCTCTGGCTCTTTCGCCACCCACGCGCGCAGTGTCTCGGCGACCGCAGTCGCTTGATCAACCACGGCGCGACGATCGACGACGTAGACGAGTCGTCTGGGCAGCGACGCTCCGAGCGCTCGCGCGACCAACCACACGGCCATCACCGCGGTCTTTCCGAGACCAGTGGGGATATCGAGCGACGATACGGCTTCGCCTTCACGAAATCGGCGAAGCAACTCGATCTGCCAGGGAAAAGGCGCCTGCGACCCTGCGAGACCTAGGGCGCACCGGAGCCACTCCAGCGCTTGTTTGTCGCCAGTCTTCATCTCACCTCCGTATTGCCGAGCTACAGCCATGGCCAAGGCGATCGCAAAGAGTGGCCGTGTACGAAGCCCAAGCTCGGATTACGGCAAGGTCCTCGCGGGAGCCCTTGCCGATCACTCTCCCGTCACTCGTTGCGGGAGCGCGTCTCCCCATGGATTCCACCGTACAACCACGGTCTGACAGCGACAGCACCGACGCGCCTCCACGTCCACGGACGATCGGCCTCAGGGCGTTCGCGGGGCACTGCACGCGAGACGACGGTCCGCAGCTACGATCCCGCATCCGTCGGCGCGACGGTCGAAGCGGCATCGGGATCAGCGCGATGACCTCCGCCACCCCTATCCGCCCACGCATCGCGCTCGCCCCATCCCCGGGGCCACATCGCCAGCGACGCGCCCGCCCCGCACCAGACTGCCGGGAACGCACCAACGCCCGCACGACGGCCGAAGCGCCGGGCGGGTCGAAGTCCTTCAGATGGAATGCTGGCGACGCAGCACCCTCCGGCTGCGCCTTCCCCCACCAATCCCTATGGTCCGGCTCTCGTCGCATCCCCTCCACCATCCCTCCTCCCCGTTCCGGTCCCGCGAGCGCGTCACGCGCCGCATGGTGGCTCAGTCGAGTAGCACGACCGCGATCCAGGCGTCGAGCCCGCGATCAGCTCCGGTCATCCGCTAACTATTCGCGAAATTGCCGCGGCCGCCACAGTACACCGAAAATCCAACGCGCGCCACCCCACCCCCCATCCGCCTCAACTCCCCAACACTCGCATCCCCACCGAACGCGCTGCCGTCCCCAGCGCCTTGTCATGCGTCGCCATCACGAGATCGGCGTCGCGCGCATCTCGCCAGAGCAGTGCTGTCGAGAGGTGAATCGCATCCAACATTCCAAGGGGTGTGGCGAAGGCCTCCGACGCCCGCCGCAGCACGGACCGCGTGAGTTCGACGATCTCAACCCCCTCCAGAAGCCGGTACACGGCCTCACGTCTCGGCGCGACCTCCGATGTCTCGAGTGCGCCCGTGCGCGCCAACCGATTGAGCGTACGCAGGCACTCGACTTCGGTGAGCGCACTCGCCACGGCTCCGGTCAAACGCGTCCACTCCTTGATGCGGTCGCGCGCGTTGAGTACGAGACGTAGCACGACCGACACCTCGAGCTACGCTATCAACGCTCGGACTGCCGCTCGACGAGCAGCACCTCGAGGCTATCTATCGGGCGCTTCAGTGGCGTCGGCAGGCGAAAGTCGTGCAACGCACGCGTGGCGCGTCGCACGACCAGGACTTCTACCCTCTTCGGCGGTGATTCCGTCATGACCACATAAGAGCCACCCCTACCCCCCACTCATCGCCGCACTCGCCGCCTTGTACGCCTCCGCATTCCAGAACGCCCGCCCGCACGCATCACCACCCTGCGCAATCGACTGCGCGTTGAACGTCATGCGCTGCGCGAACGCGTTGCCGTCCAACTGCACGGTGCGTCGCTCGCCACCCGACAGCTCCGACAACACGGTCACCCCCTTGGCCGCGTCGTAGCGCACGAAGACCACGGCCTCCGACCGCAGCTTGAGCATGAAGGCCGGCGTGAGCCCGCACGTCTTGGCACCATCGGCCGCGAGCGACTCGGCGCTGCGCGCAGAGGCGGGAGTTGGCGGCGTGGCGGCCTGCGACTGGATGGCCTTGAACTTGGCCGCGAGGGCCGCGGTGTCGGTGGTGGCGCCGGCGCCACCGGCAGCTGCAGCGCCCGACCCCTTGGCGGCATTGCGCCGAAAGGTGCGCTCGGTGATGGAGTCGGCCTGACAATCCATGATCTCACGACGATGCGCGATGACCTCGTCCTTGGTCCACTCGCGTTTCGTGCAGCCATAGTCGTCGGTGTACCCGGTGTCGGCGCTCTTCCCCTCCGGCGCGGGGGGGAGGAGCAGTTGCTGCGCGGCGAGCGAATCGCAGTCGTTGGAGGTGACCACGCCGCTCTGCGTCATGATGATGGTCGGAATGGCGGCGGTGCGCACCGACACGCGCCCGCTGGTGGGGTCGGTGGTGGAGATGGCGGGGCTGGAGAGGTTGGCCGGGCCCAGGTAGCCGGTCTTGATCCCTTCGAAGCAGGTGAGCCACTGGCCATCCTGCACCCGCAGCCGCCCGCGCACGGTGTACGTCTTCCCCTTGGCGGCCTTCTTGAGTTTGTCCATCAGTCCCTGCCCCTGCGCGGACTCGGCGAGAGTGACCAGCGCAACGGCGGACACCGCCAGGCGCAACGCGAACCAGCGTCTCATCCCAACCTCCGTGGAGTGCAAGACCAGTCAAAGGCCGGCAGTTGCGACTGCCGGACGACGCTCATCATGATGCACCGGCCGACGGGGGTTGACAACGCCCCGTGTCCCGCGGAGTCCCTCCTGACCCAAACCGGGGCCCCGATACCTACCCCGGAGTGGCTGGACGGTAGCGTAGAGACCGGTTGAATGGGAGCGTAGACCCTACCGCCCCACCACCCCCCGCCGAATCGCCCTCCCCGGCAACGCCCCCCGCACCAGCTCACCAGCTCGAATCACCGGCACGCCGTTCACCACCACGTGCCGCATCCCCACGGAACGCTGGTTGGGCGCGGTGTACGTCGCCTTGTCGCTGACGGTGGCCAGATCGAACACCACCACGTCGGCGTCCTTCCCCACCTGCAAGCGCCCCTTTGCCTTCATCTGCGGCACGCTCTGCTCGAGGATCCTGGCGGGCGTGAGCGAGACGCGCCGGAGCCCCTCGCGCAGCTCGACCTTCTTGCGCTCGCGCACGTAGTCGCGCAGGAAGCGCGAGAAGGTCCCGGCGCTGCGCGGGTGCGCGAAGGCCTCGCTGGGGAGCGGCCACACATCGTCGGTGATGGTCTTGCCCTGCACGGTCCACGGCATGGCGTCGGACGCGATGGCGCCGCCGGGAAAGAGCACGGCCTGGTCGAGGTACGACTGGTCCTGCGGATTCTGCTCGGGACGCATGAAGTGGACGACGATGAACGTTCCCGGCGCCTTCTCCTGCACCTCGGCCAAGGTGGAATCGTTGTACGGCTTGCCGTTCACCTCGATGTCACTCGCCCGGGCGCCGCCCATGCGCTCGCGCCAGTTGCCGCGGAAGATCTCCGCACCTACAACAGTGCTGCCGGCGGCGTAGGGATAGGCCTCGGTGGTCACCTTCACGCCGCGCGATTGCGCCCCGCGAATGAGCTCGGCTACCAACGGGATGTCGCGCGTGCTGGTGCTGTTGAGGTGACTGATGTGCATGTGCGCCCCGGTGCTCGCCGCCAGCGAGACCAGCTCCTCATACGCCTCGAACGACGACTGCGGCTCGATGACGCTCAGGTAGCGGATGTGCGTGAAGGTGGGGACGTCGTACTTCCTGGCCAGTTGCGCGAGCGCGAAGTACTCCTTGCGCCCGTAGCCGGGGGCGTAGCCGGCCAGCACGCCAATCCCGATGGCCCCCTCCTTGAGCCCCTGCTCCACACGCGCCATGATGCGCGCCGTTTCCTCGGGCGAGGCAATGGTGTACTGCCACCCCTTCTTGCGCTGCGCGTTCTGGAAGAACGAGATGTCGCCGTCGGGCTCCACGTGCTCCTTCTCGGCGATGCGCCCGAAGAGCCACGACGCCGAGAAGCCGTAGTTGATGGGGCGCCCCTCCTTGGCGACCTGCTCGTAGGCATGCGCCACGGGGAGCGTTCCCGCTTCGAGTTCGAGCGCGGTGGTCACGCCATCGAAGGCCTGCATGCGTGCCGCGGCCAGGTACTGCCCGTGCGCGTGCAGGTCGATGAAGCCCGGCGCGACGACGAGCCCCCTGGCATCGAGCGTGTCCTTGCCGCGCAACGGCGTGGTGGAGATGGCGGCGATGGTTGCCCCGCGCACACCGACCCAGCGCGTGGCATCGAGCCCGGTCTCGGGGTCGACGACGCGCCCGCCGGCGATGACGAGGTCGTACGTGGTCCCTTGGGCGGCGAGCGGCGAGGGGGGCGCCGAGGCGAAGGCCGACAAAAGAAGGGCCGCACAAGCGGCAAATGGGGCGGGAGCGACTGGGCGCATGGCGGGGGTACTGGAGGATGGGTGGCGCGGGAGAGAATGCCGCTGCCGCCAGCGCTCCGCCAGAGCACCGGGCGCCGCACCCGGGCGCGGCTGCCGTTAGGCGCCGGGATTCTCCCGCTGGCGCCTCACGGCACCACGGCGCATCGTGGAGCACGCCGTAGCATTCGCCCTGACCGCCCACTCCGATGCGCAACTCCCTGCACGAAGGCCTGCGCGACGCGTACGAGCGCATGTACGAGGATGCGAGGCGCGACCCGGAATGGTTCTGGGGGCACGCGGCGCGGCAGATCCACTGGGACGTGCCCCCGCCCACGGTGCTGGACGCGACGCGCGCGCCGTTCTATCGGTGGTTCACGGGCGGGATGCTCAACACGTGCTACAACGCCATCGACCGGCACGTGGAGAACGGGCGCGGCGAGCAGGCGGCGGTCATCTACGACTCGCCGGTGACGGGGGTCAAGCGCACGATCACCTTCCGTGAGCTGCAAGACGAGGTGGCCCGCTTTGCCGGTGTGCTGACCTCGCTGGGCGTTGCCAAGGGCGACCGGGTGGTGATCTACATGCCGATGACGCCCGAGGCCTTGATTGCGATGTACGGCTGCGCGCGCATTGGCGCGGTGCACTCGGTGGTGTTTGGCGGCTTTGCCTCGCACGAGCTGGCGGTGCGTATCGAGGATGCCGCGCCTACGGTCATCGTCTCCGCCTCGTGCGGGCTGGAAGTGAGCCGCGTGGTGGACTACAAGTCGCTGCTCGATCGCGCGATCGAGTTGTCGTCGCACAAGCCGGCGCACGTGATAGCGCTGCAGCACCCGCAGCGGGAATGCGAACTCCTCCCCGGGCGCGACCACGACTGGCACGTGTTGATGGCGAAGGCGCGCCCAGTCGGGTGCACGCCGGTGCAGGCCACCGACCCGCTCTACATCCTCTACACATCGGGAACAACCGGCAAGCCCAAGGGGATCGTGCGCGACAACGGCGGGCACGCGGTGGCGCTGCTCTGGTCAATGCAGCACGTGTACGACATGGACCCGGGGGAGGTGTTCTGGGCGGCGAGCGACGTGGGGTGGGTGGTGGGACACTCGTACATCGTCTACGCCCCGCTCCTGTTGGGGTGCACGACGATCATCCACGAGGGGAAGCCGGTAGGGACGCCCGACGCGGGCGAGTTCTGGCGCGTGATCCAGGAGCACGCGGTGAGCGTTCTCTTCACCGCCCCCACCGCCGTTCGTGCCATCAAGAAGGAAGACCCGCTGGGGGAGCACTACAAGCGCTACGACACCTCGTCGATGCGGGCGTTGTTCCTGGCGGGAGAGCGCCTGGACCCCGACACCTACCACTGGGCGCGCGCCCTGGTGGGGCGCCCCGTGGTGGACCACTGGTGGCAGACGGAGACGGGGTGGCCGGTGGCTGCGAACTGTTTGGGGGTGGAGCAGCTCCCGGTCAAGCCGGGGTCGCCCACCAAGCCGGTGCCCGGCTACGTCGTCGAGGTGGTCGACGAGGCTGGGAACGTCCTCCCCGCGGAGAAGGAAGGCGCGGTCACCATCCGCCTCCCGCTCCCCCCGGGGACGCTCCTCTCGCTGTGGGGGGACGACGAGCGATATCGCGCCACGTACCTGGACAAGTTTCCGGGGCGTTATCTCACCGGCGACGGCGGCTACATCGACGAGGATGGCTACCTGTTCATCATGGGGCGCATCGACGACGTGATCATCGTCGCCGGCCACAACCTCTCCACGGGGAGCATGGAGCAAGCGCTCGCCGCCCACCCTGACGTGGCCGAGTGCGCGGTGTTCGGCGTGAAGGACGCGCTCAAGACGCAGCTCCCGCTGGGGCTCGTGGTGCTCAAGGCGGGGGTCACGCGCAGCCACGACGCCATCTGCGACGAGTTGGTGCAGGGGGTGCGCAGCGCGGTGGGGCCGGTGGCCAACTTCAGGAAGGTGGCGGTGGTGGCGCGCCTTCCCAAGACGCGCTCGGGCAAGGTGCTACGCGGCACGATGCGCAAGATTGCCGACGGCGACGCGTATGCCGTCCCGCCGACGATCGACGACCCGGCCACGCTGGACGAGATCCGTGCAACGCTGCAATCGTTAGGGTACGCTCGCGACAGCGGGACGCCGATTGGCGGGTAACGCTCCCGCCCCCTTCCCTTCTCCCTCACGCTTCGCATGTCGCTCCTCAAGTGCCAAGGCTTCCTCTTCGACATGGACGGGGTCCTCGTCGACTCGCACGCGGTGGTCGAGCGCACCTGGCGGCGCTGGGCGGCGCGTCACGGGATGGACAGCGACGCGATCGTCCCGATTGCGCATGGCCGGCGAGCGAGCGACACGCTGCGCGACATTGCCCCACACCTCGACATTGCCGCCGAGACGGCGTGGATCGACGACGTGGAGCGCAACGACACGGATGGCGTGGTGGCGATGCCGGGGGCGAGCGCGCTCCTGACGCACCTGCCGGGGCTGTCCTGGGCGATCGTGACATCCTGCTCGGACGCATTGGCGCGCGCGCGACTCACGGCCGCCGGGCTCCCGATCCCGCGCGTCCTCATCGCCGCCGAGCGCATCACGAACGGAAAGCCTGCACCTGACGGCTATCTCGCGGGGGCACGCGCGCTGGGGGTGGCAGCGTCCGACTGCGTGGTCTTCGAGGACTCGCCGCCGGGGATCGCAGCGGGGATTGCCGCGGGGGCACGCGTGGTGGGGGTGGCGACGACCTTCCCCGCCGAGCAGCTGACGGCGGCCACGCGCATCGTGCGCGACCTCTCCGAGGTGCGCATCGGGCGCGATCACGGCGCGCAGCCGGTGCTGGGCGGGGGCGACGTCTTTCACGTCCTGCTGGGGGGGTAGCGACGGTTGGATGGGCGGTTGATGAAGGCGGGGCGGTCCGTGGAACGGGTCGCCCCGCTTTTTTCGCGCTCCGCGGCGCCGTGAATCCGCGCCGCGCCGCGCACGTACGGCCACGAACCCGGCGACGCCTGTCGTTGCCGGCTTCACCCGCAAGCGGAGTACACGATGGGGAGGAATCCGGGACGGTTGGGCAGGGTGGTCCGGTTCGTGGGCAAGACTGTCATGCTGCTGCTGGTCGTTGGTGTGGCGTGGGGGGCGGTGTCGTATGTGAGATCGGGCAACGACTGTCCGCAGCCCGGCGGCGCACGAGCGGCGGTCGCGATGCAGGCGTATGTGCACTGCGAGTACGGCCCGCCCAGCGTGTTGCGGCTGGAGACGCTCGCCAAGCCAGCGCCCAACGACTCGCAGGTGCTGGTGCGCGTGCACGCGGTCTCGCTCAACCCCGCCGACTGGCACACCATGCGGGGGACGCCGATGATCGCGCGTCCGTCGATGGGGTGGCGCGTCCCGTCCGATATCGTCGCCGGGACCGACTTTGCGGGGGTGGTGGAGTCGGTGGGGCGTGCGGTGACGCGCGTCCAGCCGGGCGACACGGTGTTTGGCGCCGGCAACGGATCCTTCGCCGAGTTTGTCGTGGCGCGCGAGTCGCGCGTGATGAAGAAGCCAAGGCGCATCACCATGGAGCAGGCGGCGGCGATCCCCGTGGCGGCGATCACCGCGCTGCAGGGGGTACGCGACCAGGGGCGGGTGCGCGCCGGGCAGCGCGTGTTGGTGAACGGCGCTTCGGGTGGCGTGGGGACGTTCGCGGTGCAGGTCGCCAAGTCGTTAGGCGCAGTCGTCACCGGGGTGTCCAGCGGTCGCAACGTGGCGCTCGTGCAGTCGCTGGGCGCCGACCGGGTGATCGACTACACCAAGGCAGACTTCACCACGCAGCCCGAGCGCTACGACGCCATCATCGACATGGTGGGGAACCACCCGTTGGGCGCGCTGCGCCAGGTGCTGACGCCGACCGGGACCTATGTCATGATCGGCGGCCCATCGGGGCGCTGGCTCGACCCCATGCCGCGCGCCGCGGCGACTGTGATCCGCTCATGGTTCGGCCGCCAGCCCATGCGTTTCTTCATCGCCTCGTTCAACGAGCCAGACCTGCGCACGCTGCAAGCGCTCGTCGACTCGGGGGGCGTGACGCCGGTGGTGGATCGGACGTACACGTTCGACCAACTCCCCGCAGCGATGGCGTACCTGGAGACGGGGAGGGCGCGGGGGAAGGTGGTGGTCAGCGTTCCCTGAACGCCAGGTGCCATCTGGCAGATTGCCGCGGGCTCGCTGACGCGCCGGTGCTGGTGCGGCGGCGACAACTAGTCAGACGACATCTCGCAGGGTGCTCAAGAGGGGTGATTCGTCTGCACTCGCAGCTGCGACGAGCGAAGCCGAACGTGGCGCACCTCTCCCATCGGGGAATCCCCATGCGCGGCGTCGAGTCCCAGTTGTCCGTCCCGTTCAGCTTCGTCGATCTGCAACAGCGGGACCTGATGGACCACTCCCTGCGGGAGACGCACGCGCCGGCAAGGCGTGGACTGTATCCGAGCCCTCAGCACGGCGGCCTGCGGAACCACTCCGGATCAGCTGCTCGGCTGCAAGAGTGCGGTCACGTTGGTAGTGATGGTCTGGCTACAAGTTCCCCCTGTGCTCCCGACCTCGACACGCTCGCTCCATGTAGTGTACCCTGTAGCAGTCACGGTCACTTGATACGGGCCAGGCCTGTCTGCCGCGAGATCGAGTGGGGTAGGTGGGGGATCGGTGAGCTTCCCCGTCCGCGAACGCGAGGGTGCGGTGAGCTGCGCCACCGTGACCGTTGCGAGGGAGTTGATGTCGGCGTTCGTCCGGGCGTCGCGAATGCTCAGCCTCAGGCCGTCAACGCCCGTCCCAGCACAGTCGTCGGTTGCACTCCCACACCCCCACAACATGGCGAGAGGCAACAGTATGGCAGTGCGAGTCAATGTGAACATCTCACGCTCCAAACTCGAAGTCAGAACACGGAAACGTTACTGTCTTTCATTCGCCAGGCAATCGGGCGCAATCCTACACAGCCCCAGCAATAGCTTCGTCGCACCGTATCCCACGCATCAGCGGCGAGGCACTCTTGCGATCTCGTCGAAAGATGTTGGCAAGATCGACGCTCGCGGTTTTCATCGGCCTTCGGATCCAGCGCGCGCCTCCTCGCCATCTCGGCATGCCCATGCAGTCGACGGATGAGCGCAATCGACTGGAAGTGACTCTCAATCTCATCAGGTCCCAGCAGCCGGCTACCGCTTCTTCCCCAGGATCGTCCCTCGGCAATTGTCGGCCCCGCAATGACACGGAAAGCGCTTCTTGGCCGCGCTCGTGTGGCGCTCCTCGAGGATGTAGGCGTAGTCGTACGCCAGCTCCTCCCCCGTCACGATGTCGCGGATGGTCTCGATCCAGATGCGCCCGTCGTCGATCACGGCGTCGCAGTTGGGATCGCAGGAGTGGTTGATCCAGCGCGCCTCGTTCCCGTTCACGGCGGCGTCGACCACCACGTCGTCGTCGATGGCAAAGAGGAAGGTGTGGTGCCGCTCCCCCGCCACGTCGGGGTAGCGCGACTCGGCTTGGGCGGGGGTGAGGCGCTCGCCGGCGTACTCGATGAGGCGGACCCCCGGGGGGATGTAGCGCGTGGCGAAGGCCCCCATGCCCTGGATGGGCGAGTGACGGACCTCGAAGGGGAGCGCGGACGACTCGCCCCCGTGGTCTGGCGTGGGCGCTTTGCCGCCGGCCGTGAAGTGTGGATGGCTGGCCATGGCCGGAAGATAGGGGCGACTCGCGCCGGGGGGCGCCAAACGCTTACGATTAGGGACCCCGCGACGGTCGGTGCCGCATGGCGCGCATGGCGAGTCGGGGGACCGCGTTTCCCCACACCAATCAGGAGCCGGGGATGAACGACAAGCAGTTGCAGGCGTTGGTGAAGAAGAACGCCGCCAAGGCGGCCAAGGTGAGCCAGAAGCGCTCCGCCTACACCGACCCCACGCTCGCGGCGACGCGCCGTCCCGACCAGGGCGACGACTCCGACGCGCAGAAGATCTTCAAGGAGATGAAGAAGCGCGAGTTCTAGCGCTGCCCCATGTTCCCTTCCCATCGATGGCTCGCCGGGCTCGCACTCGGCGGCGTGCTGGTGCTTTCCGCGTGTAGTCCGCGCGGTTCTGGTGAGAATGCCGGCGGCGCCGAGGTGGGCGCCAGCGACTTCCGCGGCGTCATCACGTCGCCCCCGCGCGAGAAGCCGGACTTCACGCTGACCGACTTCAACGGGAAGCCGTTCAACTTCCGGCAGGACACGCACGGCAAGGTGGCCCTCCTCTTCTTCGGCTACACGCACTGCCCGGACGTGTGCCCGTTGCACGTGGCGAACGTGGCCGCGGTGCTCAAGAAGCTCCCGTTCGAGGCACGCGAGGCGATTCGCTTCGTCTTCGTGACTACCGATCCGGAGCGGGACACGCCGGAGCGGCTCAAGGAGTGGCTGGGGAACTTCGACTCGACGTTCATCGGATTGCGCGGATCGGTGGAGGAGGTGAACCGCATCCTCTACACGATGCGCATGCCGCCCATCGACCTGTCGCAGAAGCCGACGGCGGGCGAGGCGCAGTACCTCGTGGGACACGCGGCGCAGGTGGTCGCCTTCGGGCTGGACGGCTACTCGCGGTTGGAGTACCCGTTCGGTATCCGTCAGGAGGATTGGGCGCACGACCTTCCCAAGCTGGCGCGCGGCGAGCTTCCCACGGGCGAGGCGCCCTCGGGGCCCGGCGCCGTCGAGCTCAAGCCGATGACCGAGGCCGATGCGCCGGCGGTGGCGATTCGCGTGGCGGCGGCGCTGATGCCGCAGCCCGCAACGACGACCGAGGGGGCGGTTTACGCAGTGCTGCGCAACGGCGCCGCCGAGGACACGCTGTACGAAGTGGTGAGCGATGCGGCGGCGCGCGCCGAGGTGCACGAGACCATGGCGGGTGAGCACGGCAAGATGGGGCACATGATGCGCGTCCCCGAGGTGGTGGTGCGCCCGGGCGAGACGCTGCAGTTCGTCCCCGGACAGCGGCACGTGATGCTGTTCGACTTCAAGCAGCGTCCGGCCATTGGCGACGCCGTCTCGGTGCGTCTGCGATTCCGCCGGGCGGGGGACGTGGTGGTGGCGGCCAACGTGGTCGCGTACGCGGACGTGGAGCGAATGCTCGCCGCGGCCGCATCGACGCTCAGGCAGTAGCGGGGGGGGGGCGTCGATGCAGTTCTGGTGCTCGGCAACGCCCACGGCGTGGACGTGGGAGTGGACGGCGTACGTCGGCGTGTGGGGGTTCATCGTCCTCCTCGTCGCGTCGGTAGTCGCGTGGAACCGGTGGGCGGCGCGGCGCGCGGGCGAGGCGGTGGCGCCACTGCACCCGCTTTTCCTGCTTGGGGTGCTCCTGCTGTGGCTGGCGCTCGACTGGCCCATTGGCCCGTTAGGCGCGTCGCACCTGGCGAGCGCCCACATGCTGCAGTTCCTCCTCATCGGGCTGGTGTCGCCGCCGCTGTTGCTGCGCGGCGTGTCGCCGGCGGCGCAGCGATCGCTCGCGGGGAATGCATTCGTGGAGAAGGTGACCTCGCCCATTGTCGCGCTCGTCCTGTTCAACGTGACCGTCCTGGCGACGCACCTTCCGTTCGTGGCCGACGCGCTGATGCCGTCGCAGCTCGGCTCGATGGCGATCGATTTGGCGTGGCTGGCGACCGGTCTCTGCTTCTGGTGGCCCATCGTGCTCCCGCTCCCGGTGCGCGAGAAGTTCCCGCCGCCGGTGCGGATGCTGTACTTGATTGGGGGGTTGATGTTCTCGCCCATCATGTTCGGGCTGGCCGGCTTCCTGGCGTACAGCGAGACGCCGATGTACGCGTGGTATGAGCTGGCTCCGCCGTTGGCCGGGATCACGTCGCGCGACGATCACCAGGCCGCGGGGGCGCTGATGAGCATTGGGGGGGCGGTGGTCGCCTTCGTCGGCATCTCGGTGATCTTCTTCAACTGGTCGAAGACAGAGGGATGAGGGACGCGCTCCGGCTGTCGCTGCAGCTGGCGGTCGTGCTCGTGGCGCTGCCGGCGGGGGCGGCGGGGGCGCAACAGCGGAGTTACCACGCACGGCATCGCGAGACCACGGCCGACGTTCCGCGGCTCGATGCCGCGCCGGTGGTGATTGACGGCGTACTGGACGAGGCGGCGTGGAAGGAGGCGGCGCTCCTCACCGGCTTCTCCAACTATCTCCCGATCGACAACCTCCCGGCCGACGACTCCACCGAGGTCTACATCTGGTACACGAGCCGCGACGTGTACTTCGGGGTGCGGGCCTTCGAGACGCACGACCAGGTGCACGCGACGCTGGCGGCGCGCGACAAGATCGACAGCGACGACTATATCCAGCTCGTTCTCGACCCGTTCAACGACCGGCGGCGCGCCTTCATCTTCGGCGTGAACCCGTTAGGCGTGCAGGCCGACGGCGTGCGCAGCGAAGGGTTCAACCCGCCGCAGCCGCGGGGGCAGACCTTTGGCGGCAACCCGCCGGCCAACATCGACCTGTCGCCGGACTTCGTCTTCGAGAGCAAGGGGCGCTTGATCGAGCACGGGTACGAGATCGAGGTGCGCATCCCGCTCAAGAGCATCCGCTTCCAGGGGAGCGACGCGCAGCAGTGGGCGCTCAACGTGATCCGCTACGTGCAGCACACGGGGTACCAGCAGACGTGGATGCCGACGCGGCGCGGGGCGGCGTCGTTCCTGGTGCAGTCGGGGACGTTGCGCGGCATTCGCGGGTTGGAGCGCGAGGTGGTGACCGAGGTGAACCCCGAGTTCACCGAGTCGCTGGCGGGGGAACCGTCAGGCGCAAGCGACGCATCGTGGCGCTATGGTTCGCGGGCCAACCTTGGCGGGAACGTGCGGCTGCGCCTGGCCCCCAACTTCACGCTCAACGCCACCATCCGCCCAGACTTCTCACAGGTGGAGGCCGACGCGGCGCAGGTGCCGGGTGACACGCGCTTTGCCCTCTTCTTCCCCGAGCGTCGCCCCTTCTTTCTGGACGGGAGCGAGTACTTCGACGCCCCCAACAACCTGATGTACACGCGGCGCATCGTGCAGCCCGATGCCGCGGCCAAGCTCACGGGGCGCGTGGGACGCACGACGCTGGCCTGGATGGGGGCGCTCGACGCCAGGTCGGAGTCGATCGACGGCAGCAACCGCCCGCTGGTCAACCTGCTCCGTGTGCGGCGCGACATCCTCACCGCCTCCACCATGGGGCTCTCGCTCTCCGACCGCACGGAGGGGAGCCGCTTTTCGCGTGTAGGGCTCGCCGACACGCGCGTCGTCTTCCGCAAGGCGTACTCGTTCAACGCCACGGTGGGAGGGAGCGCAACGCGCGAGGGGGGCGCGGTTGCCACGCGGACGGCGCCGCTCGTGGACCTGGGGATCAACCGCACCGGGCTGCGCTACGGGCTGCGCTACACCTTCTCGGCCATCGCGCCGGACTTCGAGGCGGTGAACGGCTACGTTCCCCGCAACGACTACGTGAGCGCCTCGTTCTACAACCGCTTCTCGGTGTATGGCCGGCCCGGCTCCTTCGTCGAGAGCTTCCTGGTACGGCAGGGGCTCGATGCCCTCTGGCTGTACGACAGCTTCTGGGACGGGAAGGCGGTGCAGGAGACGAAGCTGCAATTCGAGACGGTGACGAACATTCGCGGCGGGTGGGTGGTGAGCATCACCCCGGTGCGCGAGACGTGGCGATTCGACGAACGGAACTACACGAGCTACGCCACGCTGCGCGAGCGCGCCGCGGGGAGCGGGAACTACGACACGCTCGCCTTCGCGACCTCCCCGGTCACGGCGACCTTTGTGGGGCTCTTCCGCGTGAACACGCCGCAGTTCCGGTCGTGGACCGGTCGCTTCAGCGCCTTCGTGGGAAAGGACGTCGATTTCTTCGAGACGGCACCGGCGCGCCGCGCCGACTTCACCGCCGAAGCCGACTTCCGTCCCACCGGTCAGTTGCGCCTGACGGGATCGTACCTGTACTCGCACTACGCGCGCTGGCGCGACGGCTCGACCCTCTCGCGCGCCAACGTGCCGCGGCTCAAGGCCGAGTACCAGCTCACGCGCGCGCTCTTCCTGCGCCTCGTGGGGCAGTACGACGCCAGGCGCCGCGACGCGCTGCGCGACCCGGCCACCGATCGCCCCATCGTCATCACCACCGACGGCGCCAGCGAACTCGCGGTGGCGACCACCACGCGCGACTTCCGCATGGACTGGCTGGTGTCGTACGTCCCCAGCCCGGGGACCGTCTTCTTTGCCGGCTACGGCAGCTCGCTCACCGAGCCGCGCCCGTTTCGCTTTCGCCAGTTGGAACGCGTGCGCGACGGCTTCTTCGTCAAGCTCAGCTACCTGCTGCGTCGTTAGGCGCGGCGCGCACCCGCTCGACGATCGCCTCGGCGTAGTCGATGCCGGCCGGTGTGCGCGAGCCGTGCCACGAGAGCAGCTCGCCGTCCACGAGGGCAAAGCGCGCGGGGGCCCACCCGGTCGCCGCCACCAGCTCCGCCACGTGCCGCTCGCCGAAGGGAAAGGGCTCGCTGGTGAGGAAGACCACGTCGGGCGCCGCCAGCCGCAACTCGTCGAGCGAGAACGCGGGATAGCGGTCGCCCCGGTCGCCAAAGACGTTGCGAGCGCCGCCCAGCTCGAGCATGGCGCTGATGAAGGTGTCGTCGTTCACCGTCATCCACGGCTCGCGCCAGATGCAGCAGGCGTGTGACACCGGGTCGCGCGCCGAGGCGGCGCATGCGACGCGCGCCGCGCGCTGTTCGATGTCGGCGGCAATGCGCTCACCGTCCGCATCGCGCGCGATGGCAGCCGCAATGTCCCGCACCATCTGCGGCACGTCGCGCACGGTGCGCGGCATCGACGTGTGCACGGCGAGGCCGGCGGCGCGCAGTGCCAGGGCGTCCTCGCGGCGATTCTCCTCCTCGTTCATGAGGACGAGGTCGGGGGCCAGCGCGATGATGCGCGCGAGGTTGGGGTTCTTCGTCCCGCCCACGCGCTCGATCCCCTCCACCCACGGCGCGGGGTGGATGCAGAACCTGGTGCGCCCCACCACCTGGTCGGCGGCGCCGAGGTCGTGTACCAGCTCCGTGAGCGACGGGCAGAGCGAGACGATGCGCATGCCGTAGCGTAAGCACCGGACACAAGCCGGCACAGGGCGCGCCGCGGCCGGCAGCGCAGCTCAGCGCAGCTCAGCGCAGCTCAGCGCAGCTCAGCTCAGCTTAGCTCAGCTCACCGTGCTGGCCGTCTCGACTTGCGTCGACATGGCCCGCAGCGGGCTCCGCTCGGCTTCCGACTGCGCCTCTTCGCCAAAGCGGTCGCGCGTGGCGAGGATCTGCGGGAGGGCGAGCATGAAGGCGTCGACGCAGTCGGGATCGAACTGCTTCTCGCGCCCCGTGCGGATCAGCGACAGCGCCTCGTCCAGCGACCAGGCGCGCTTGTACGGGCGGCTGGACATGAGGGCGTCGAAGACGTCGGCGACCGCCACGATGCGTCCCGCCAGCGGGATGTCGTCGCCCTGGCGCCCGTGCGGGTAGCCGGCGCCGTCGTAGCGTTCGTGGTGCGACAGGGCGATCTCGGCCGCGAGCTGCAACAGCTCCGACTGCGACCCGGACAGGATGCGATGCCCAATGACGGTGTGCTGCTGCATCATCGCGAACTCCTCGCCGCTGAAGCGTCCCGGCTTGAGGAGGATGTTGTCGGGGATGCCGATCTTCCCCACGTCGTGCATGGGGCTGGCCAGGAAGATCTGCTCGCACTCGCCTTCGCCGTGCCCCAGCGCGCGCGCGATGTGGTCGCTGAAGTGCGCGATGCGCATGATGTGCGACCCGGTTTCGACGTCGCGGAACTCGGCGGCACGCGACAGGCGCAGGACGATCTCGCGCTCGCGCTCGACGATGGAGGCCGTTGCCAGGCGCACCTCGCGCGCGAGGTGATCCGAGCGGCGCTGCAGGGCGCGCTGGCCATCGCTCACGGCCAGCATGTTGCGCACGCGGGCGCGGACCTCCGGCGCGTCGAGCGGCTTGGTGAGGTAGTCGTTGGCGCCGGTCTCGAGCGCCTTGTAGCGGATGTCGCGATCTTCGAGCGCGGTGATCATCATCATCGGGACGTCGCGCGTGCGCGGATGCGCGCGCAGCGCGCGCAGCAGCGACAGCCCGTTCATCTCCGGCATTTCGTAGTCGGTGATGAGGACGTCGAGGTCGTGGGTGCGACACCATGCCAGCGCGGCCGACGGGTCGTCGAAGGTCTGCACCTCGACCGGCCCGACCGCCTCCACCAGGGTGCGCATCAGCGCCAGGCCGAAGGTATCGTCGTCGACGATGACCACCACTTGCGGCGCTTCGCGCGCCGGTGTGAGGCTGGACGGGCGAATGCCGGCTGCGCTCATGCGGCCCCGATCGCCACGGCCCGCACGCGGTCGAGTGCCTGGCGTACCGACGCGACGCTCTCCTGCAGCGACGACCAGTCGCCGGCCTGCGCCCACTTCTCGGCCTGGGCACCAATGGCCGAGAGCTCCACGGCTCCCGCGCTCCCGCACGAACCCTTGAGCTTGTGTGCGTGGCGCCGCACCCGGTCGGGGTCGCCAGATGCAACGGCGTCGGCGTACGCATCGACCAGCGGCGTGGTGAGCGAGACGAACATCGCCAGGAAGTCGGCCACGCGCCGCGGTTCATCGCCCACGATCGAGCGCAGCTGGCGCACGTCGAGGACGTTGGGGGCGGTGGGCGCGGCTGGGGCGGCGAGCGTTGCGGGGGCGGCGGGGGGGGCGGGCGCGGCGGGGGGAGCCGCGACCACGGGGTTCGAGGCCGGCGTGAGGTGGGCCACGAGGTGCGGCGGCGCCCATCGTTGCACGATGTCGTACAGCCCGGTGCGCGTCACCGGCTTGGCGAGGTAGTCGTCCATGCCGCCGTCCAGGCAGCGCTGCCGGTCGCCCCGCATGGCATTGGCGGTGACGGCCACGATGGGGGTGTGCCGGCCGAGCGGTGTTTGCATCTGGCGAATGCGCGCCACGGCCTCGAAGCCGTCCATCACCGGCATCTGCACATCCATGAGGATGAGGTCGAACGGGTGCTCGCTCGCCAGCTGCACGCCCTCCGCCCCGCCTTCGGCCAGCATCACGCGACAGCCAATGCGCCGCAGCATCTCGCGCGCCACGTGACGGTTGATCTCGTTGTCGTCGACCACGAGCACCAGCGGCGTGTCGTGCGCCGCGCGCGGCGCCTCGTGCACGCCGGGCGAGAAGGCGGGCGTCGCCGGCCGGCTCTCCGCGACGGCGGGTGCCGCGGCCAGCGCATCGTTGCCACACGTCGCGCACCCATCGGCGCCGATGGCGCGGCGGTACTCGGCCAGCGAATGGCGCGTCACCAGGGCGCGCTCCGGCGCGTCGCGCTCGACGCGCCAGGCGTGGAAGACGGCATCGTGGATGTCGTTGGCGTGCAGCGGCGGGGCCAGGTACGCCGTGAACCCCACGTCGAACAGGCGGCGCGCGTCGCCCGGCATGCCCAGCGTCACGAGGATCACGAGCACGGTCTCGGCCACCAGCGGGTCGCGCTTGATGACGCGCGCCATGGCCTCGCTCTGCAGGTCGCTGGTGCGATCGTTCACCAGGCACACGCCAAACGGTCGCCCCACGCGCGCCTCGGCGCGGAGCATGCCGATCGCCTCGGCCGGCGTCCCCACCGTGACCACCTCCAGCCGCAGGCGTTGCAGCTCCTCCGACAGCCGCAACCCCGAGTCGGGGTCGTCGTTCACCACCAGCGCCCGCACTCCGTCCAGCTCCGTCACCGGAGGGACCACCTCGGGCACGCACGACGACGCCACCGCGGGGAGCGGGATGCACAGCGTGAAGCGGCTCCCCTCGCCCAGCCTGCTCTCCAGCTCGATGCGCCCGTTCATGAGCTGCGCCAGATGGCGGCTGATCGACAATCCCAACCCGGTGCCGCCGTGCCGGCGCGTGGAGGCACCGTCCACCTGCGTGAACTTGTCGAGGATGTCGACCATGCGATCCTCGGGGATCCCGATCCCCGTATCCTCGACGGCAAAGCGGAGGTAGTCACCCTCGCCGAGCGAGACCTCCAGCGAGACGGCCCCCTGCGGCGTGAACTTGAGCGCGTTGCTCAGGAGGCTCATGAGGATCTGGCGCACGCGCCCCGGATCGCCCACCACGCGCGTCGGCACGTTGGCATCGATCGAGAGCGAACTGGCCAGGAGCTTGGCCTTCGCCTTGGGCTCGAACAGTCGCCAGGTCTCGCGCACCGTCGTGGCGAGGCAGAACTCCATCGGCTCCAGGGCAAGATCGCCGCTCTCGATGCGCGAGGTGTCGAGCAGGTCGTTGATGAGCGAGACCAGCGATCGCCCGGCGTCGAGCATGCTCCCCGCGTAGCCGCGCTCGCGCGGGCGCAGGTCTCCCTCGAGGAGGAGCTGCGTGAGCCCGAGGATCGCGTTCATCGGCGTGCGAATCTCGTGGCTCATGTTGGCGAGGAACTCGTCCTTGGCGCGCGACGCGGCTTCGGCGGCATCGCGCGCGCGCTCGAGCTCGAGTTCCTTGGTCTTGAGTTCGGAGATGTCGCGCACGAAGCCGGCCATGCGCTCCGGCTTGCCGTTCTCTTCCCACGTGGCCTGCCCGTGCAGCTGCACCCAGCGGTAGGTACCATCGCCATGCCGCACCCGACACGTCTCGCGGAACGGATGGCGCGCCTTGAGGTGCGCACTGACGGCGTTCCAGACCTGCGTGCGGTCGTCGGGGTGCACGAGTGCATCGAGCGACTCGATGCGCTCGAGGAGCGTCTCGGCCGTGGCGCCGACAATCTCGTACAGACGCGGCGACATGAAGACATGTCCGGATCGCGGCGTCCAATCCCAGAGTCCGTCGGCCGAGCCAAGGATGGCCAGTTCGAAGCGTTCCTGCGACTCCTGCAAGGCGCGTTCGGCTGCCTTGCGCTTGGTCACATCGCGCACGATGGCCAGCAACTCGCCGGTCTCGAGGGGGATGACGCGCAGCTCGAGTTCTCGCGGCGGGCCGTCGCCCCAGACGTTGGAGAACTCCATGACAGGGCCCATGCGCGCCTTGCGGCCCGCGCGCGTCTCGCGCGCTTCGCGCACTGCGGCGACGATCTGCGCGCCGAGCGCTCCGTCAGGCGCAAGGACGTCGGCCACGCGTCGTCCGACCGCTTCATGGATGGAACACCGCAGTGCCTCGGGCCACGGCGTGCGGACGTCCAGCACCTCGTCGTTGAAGCCGATGTGGAGGACAAAGTGGGGGAGCGCGCGCAGCATGGAGGCAGTCTTCGCCTCGGCGCGACGCAGGCGCTCCGACAGCTCTTGCGTGGAGCGCTCCAGCGAACGCTCAAGCTGGGCGCGATCGGCGTCACCCTGCGCATACGTGGCATCGACCGCCGACACGAAGTCGGCGATCGCAGGGGGGAGCGATTCCGCACTCCCGAAGGCGCGATGAAGCTGGCGAGCAAGGAGCGGGTGCACGCTCACTCCTCGCACAACGTGGTGACGGACATCGTCTGGCTGTGCACGTGGCGGAACGGACGACGAGGCTGAAGGGGTTGGCACATGGTGCCGAGCGTGAGTTCGCCTTCGGGCGAAGCTCGCTCTCCCAAGTCTCGACCGACCGGTCACTGCGCTGGAGCCCGGGAGTGCATGCAAAAGGGGGGGCGCGACCCGGGCATTCCCCGAACGGCAAAGCGGCGCCCCCGCGAGGAGGGCGCCGCATGCGACGGGCTGACTGCTGTGTGCGGCGCGGTGGGCTGCGCCTTGGTGATATCAGTAGTTCGGGTTCGTCTGCTTTTCGGAGAGCGGTGTGGCAAAGCAGAGGCTGCGCCCGGGGAGCTCCTCGAGCGGTTCGAGCGCCCCCGGACGATTCAGGGCGGCCCAGCGGCGCAGGTCGCCCAGCCGGCGCCCTTCCAGCCAGAGTTCGATCCCCCGCTCGCGCTTGAGCGCTGCCCAGGCCTCGGTGGCGTTGGCCGCCGTTCGAGGCGCGAGGTTGAGCGCCAGGCGTCGCGCGTTGATGATCGTCATCGCCGCCGCGAAGTCGCCGCCCACGAGCTTGGCTTCGGCTTCGATGAGGCGCATTTCCCAACCCGACGAGAGGTTGATGCCCGCCACGCGATCGGGGTACTTGGTCTGGAAGTACCAGCGCACGCGCCCCAGGTTGCCGACCGCGGCGTCGCCCACGAGCACGGTGAGGCTCGAGTCGAACGGGACGCGCGGATCACGCGTTGCCTTGCGATAGGCATCGTTAGGGGTGTTCCAGACGGTGTGCGCGCGATAGGGCTGGTTGGCGCCCGCCCAGTAGATGCGATTGTACTGATCCAGTTCGGTCTGGTAGTACGGCATCTTGTAGGTGAAGGCGTTGTTGGTGATGACCGCGGCATCGGTGGCGGCGCCGGCAAGGTTCCCCTTGTCCAGGCGCACCGACGCGCGTCCCGCGGTTGCCGCCTGCGCCAGCGTGGTGTTGCCGGCCGCGGTGGCCACCGTGATGGCCTCGGTGAAGGCCGCCTCGGCGCGATCGAAGTAGACCGTGTAGTTCTGGGGGGCGCCGCCGTTGATCACGGCCTCGCAGAAGTTCTCCCCCAGGTGGCGGTTGGAATACCCGGCCCAGACCAGGGCCTGGGCATGCTGCGCATTGTTTGCCGCAGCGGCGCCCAGCACCGCCTTGGCGCGCGCCACGGCGTCTTCGGCCGTCCAGCGCGAGCGCTGGGCGTAGTTCCACCATGTGTCGCCGTCGTCGTCGGCCAGGTTGCCCGACTGTGCGCGGACGGAGATCCCGAACGAATCGGTGGAGCCGGCGGGATGCAGCTCACGGGCAACGGCGCCCCCCGTGTACGACGTCCAGTTGAGCGCTTCGGCCAGGTCGCGCCCCGCGCCGTTCACCAGCGAGGCGAGGGCACCGACGTTGTTGAGCTGGTCGGCCTGGATGGGGCCGGGGTTCACCGCGTCGAGCGTGCACCCGGAGAGCGTCGCGGCCAGGGCGGCGACGGCGGCAGCGCGAGTGATGGTCGAGGAATTCGTCATGAGTGTCATTGGCGTCTCCTCCTAGAACGACATGCGGAGGGAGGTCAGGAACACGGCCGGTGCCGGGATGTGCTCCGAGATGTAGCGCACCGTGGCGTTGAAGCCGTCGTTCCCCGACATCTCGGGGTCAAACAGCGGCATGCCGTAGTTCTTGCGGAAGATGTTCTGGCCGGAGAAGACGAGCGAGCTGCTCGCGGTCCCGGGGACCAGCTTGCCCAGCGGCACGGTGACGGTGATGTCGCGCACCTTGAAGAAGTCGGCCTTGAAGATGAACATGTCCTGGCGGACGTTGGCCGGGATGCAGGTGAGCGTCTCGCGCACCGTGATCGGCTTGCCGCCCGCAATGTTCTTGTAGGCATCGAAGCAGGTGGGCCAGAGCACCGAACGCGACAGCGCCTGGTACGACGCATCCTCGTTGATGTAGTGGCCGGCCTGGTACTCGCCGCGCGCCGAGATGGTGATGTTGCGCCAGGTGCGCAGGTTGAAGTTGCCGCCAATGATGCGCGTCGGTTGCGCCGGCCCGAAGTCGTAGTTGGAGGAGGTGTCCGGGGCCACGCCGCGGGCGTCGGGGTTGCGGATGATCTTGCCGCGCAGCACCGGCGCCGCCTTCCCTTCCACCACCCAGCCATAGTTGCCGACCGTGAACGACGGCGCACCGCCAAGGCTGATGACCTTGGAGTTGTTGGTGCTTACGTTGAGTCCGGCGGTGAGGCCGAACTTGGGACGCTCGATGATCGTCCCCGTGACGGCCATCTCGATCCCCGACTTCTCCATCTCCCCAACGTTGCGCAGCGTGTTGGCGAGGAAGCCGTTGGTCGGGATGGACCGCACGCTGAACAGCGCGTCGGTCGTGGTGGCCTTGAAGTACGTGAAGTCGACGCCCAGGCGCCCCTGCAGGATGCTCTCGTCGAAGCCGAGTTCGAGCTCGGTGGTGCGCTCGGGGCCGAGTTCTGCGTTGCCCAGGTTGCTGGGACGCACCGCGGTCGCCGTCCCCCAACCCACCTGGTTGTAGGTGCGCACCGCGGCAAAGGCGCCCGGCGCGCGCCCGGCCTGCCCGTAGGCGGCGCGGAGCTTGAGCGTGCCGAACTTCTCATCCCAGAAACCTTCGTCCGACACGACCCACGACCCCGAGACCTTGGGGTAGAACTGGAAGCCGAAGTCCTTGCCGAAGGCGCTGTTGCCGTCCAGGCGCCCGCCCACCGTCACGAAGTACCGGTCCTTGAAGCCGACCAGCGCCTGCGTGAACGCGCCGCCGGTCACCACACGCTGGCGGTTCTCGTCAGCCAGCTTGATGCCGCCCGACGCCACCGTGGGCGGTGACGGCGTCGCGAAGTTCTCCGAGTACGCCACCACGTCACCCACCAGCGAGTTCACGTACTGCGTCCCGCCCGAGGCCGTGATCTTGAGGTCGTTGCCGATGTTCAGCTCGTAGTTATTGACCCAGTCCATGCTCAGCGTGTTGTTGGCCCAGCGCTGGTTCTGGATCACGCCTAACGGGACGGCCGGGAAGCCGAACGGGCGCACGTTGCGGTTCTCCAGCGCCGCGCGGTCGTAGCCGAGCGTGAAGCGCGACGAGAAGCGCGCAATTGGCGTCCACGTCGCGGTGGTGCCGAGGATCGCACGGTCGATGTAGCTGTCCAGTTGCTGCTGGAAGACCCTGGCGATCGTGTCGGGGCTCGCGTTGCCGAAGTAGTTGCGGTCACGACGGAACGCGTTGAGCGTGACACCCTGCGCGTTGTTGCCGGCGGGCGTCTGGTTGACGAGCGAGTTGGTGTACGCGCTGCTCCAGTTCACCGCCACGTTCTTGATGGGGGCGAAGTCGAGGTTGGCGCGGATCTGGTACTTGCGCTCCCGGTCGTTGGGGAGCACGCCGTCGGTGTTGTCGGCGTTGGCCGAGAGGAGGTACTTGAGGTTTTCCCCCTGCCCGCCCGACACCTGCGCCGAGGCGCCATAGCGCATGGCGTAGTTCTCCGGCCCGAAGCGCTCCGACTTCACCCCCTTCATGTTGGTTGACGAGTGACGCAGGAACGGATCCATGAAGAGGAGCGGCGCCGAGTCGGTGCCGAACTTCTGCAGCGTGCTGAAGCCCGAGTTGAGCTGCACGTTCCACTTGGCCGCGCCCTGCGCGCCACGCTTGGTGAAGATCTGGATCACGCCCGCCGCCGCGTCGGTGCCGTAGAGCGTGGCCGCCGCCGCTCCCTTCACCACCTCGATGCGCTCGATGTCGTCGGGGTTGATGTCGTTGAGCGGCGAGCCATACGCGTTGGCGCCGCGCTGCGTCGTCCCCGTGAAGATGCCGTTGCGCGGATACTCATCCGAGCGCGTACGCACCCCGTCGATGAAGATCAGCGGCTGGTTGGTGAGCGCGACCGAGGTCGACCCGCGCAGGCGGATCGCCGAGCCGGCTCCCGAGTTCCCAGTGGCGCCGCCGACGTTCACCCCCGCCATGCGACCGGCGAGCATGTTCGACAGGTTGCTGGGCACCTCGGGCATCTCCGACACCTTCACCGACCCGATGGAGTTGCCCACCTCGCGCTTGCGCGCCGAGCCGCCGGTCCCCGTCACCACGACCTCGTCGAGCGAGATGGCGCTCTGCGTGAGGCCGAAGTCGGCGGTCACCGACCCGCCCGCGCTCACCGACACCGACTTCTCGGTGGGCTGGTAGCCAATCAACCGTACGCGCACCACCTGCGTCCCCGCGGGGACCGCGGCGATGGAATACGTCCCGTCGGCATTGGTGAGTGCCCCGAGCTGCGTGTTCGCCACGAAGACCTGGGCGTTGCCGAGCGGTGAACCCGACGCGGCGTTCGTCACCTTGCCGCGAATGGTCCCCTGCCCTTGCTGTGCCCACGCAGACCCGGGAACGGACGCGATCAGCATCGCGACCGCCAGCCCGAGGCCGCTGTACCAGCGACCCAACGTTCGACAACTCTTGTGCATCACGACCTCACTGGAGAGGAGTGGGGGGGGAAGTTGCGTCCGCGCGTGAGACCTGACGGCGCCGTGGCAGGACCTTGGTGGTCCGGTTCGATACCGCAAATCCTGCGAATGACCGGCGGGTGGTGCGCCGAACGTCGGCGGCGCGCAAGGAACCAGAGGAGAGAAACCCGACCGCCGGCAGGCCGCTCGGAGCGCCGCATAGCATCGGGGCGAATGGAACGGCTGTCAACCGCACGAATGCACATGTTCCCGCTCAATCGCACCCGCAACGCACCGAGCGCTGGTTCGTCTACGTATAGTTGCCTCCCATCGAACGCTCCCCCGTGTCCGCACCCCTCCCCACGTCGCCCGAACTCGAGGCGCTCCTCGACCAGGGGCGCCTCGCGGAGCTGCGCGGGCAGGACCAGGTGGCGCGCGACCTGTACGAGCGGGCGCTGCACTCGCTCGCCGCCGGCACCCCGGCGTGGACGATCGCCCGCCTCCTGCTGGGGGTGGGGCGAACGCACATGGCCACGCGCAACGCCGGCGCCGCCCTCGATTGCGTGGAGGCGGTCCTCGCCCTCCCCCAGGAGCATGGGATGGACGTCGCCATCGCCGAGGCGCTGGAGCTGCGCGGTCGCGTCCGATGGCGTGAGGGGATGATTGCCGCCGCCGGTGAGGACTTCACCGATGCGCGCCAGCGCGCCCGCCTCGCCGGACGCCCCGCGCTCGCGGCCCTGGCGGCTACACACCTGGGCGACCTCGCCCTCCTGCGCGGCGACATTTCGGGGGCGATCTCGCTGGCCGAGCTGGCACTCAGCGAATACCGCACCGCTGGCGACGAGGCGCTGGCCGGGCTCACCGCGGCCCGTCTCGCCACGCTGTACGCGGACGCCAAGCGGTGGAATGCCGCCGAACAGGCCTTCGCCGACGCCGCGGCCTCGGCCACGCAGCGCCGCGACGACCACCTACTGGCGCTGCTCGAGATCGCGCGCGCCGAGATGGCGCTCGACCGCGCCAACGTGGAGCGCGCCTCCGCCTCGGCCGATCGCGCCCTCGAGATCGCGCGGCGGCTCGATGACCCGCAGCTCTCGGCGCGCGCCGTGATCGTCGCCGGCGTGGTGGCGCGAGAACTCGGCGACCACGCGCGCGCCGACCGCATGCTCGAACAGGGCGACCGCCAGGCGCAAGAGCTGGACGACCTGCTGCTGATGGCCGAGATCGCGCGCGAGCGCGCCGACCTCCATGCGCGCAGCGAACGGCACGTCGACGCGCTGGCGGCGCTCAATCGCGCCTATCGCGCCCTGGCGCAGTTGCGGGTGCGCGGCGCCGATGGCGATGCCACACGTCGCCTGCGCCGGCTGGACGAGGGCTTCATCGACGTCGTGCGCCGCTGGGCCCAGCGCATCGAGTCGAAGGATCACGCCACCGCCGGGCACTGCGACCGTGTGGCCGACGTCACGTGCGAGATTGCCCGCCGCATGGGGGTCGAGTCGCATGCGCTCGTCTGGTACCGCGTGGGCGCCTACCTGCACGACATCGGGAAGCTCGAGGTCCCGCCGTCGATCCTCAACAAGCAGGGGCGCCTCACCGCGGAAGAGTGGGCCGTGGTCAAACGACACCCTGCAGCCGGCGCGGCAATGCTGCGCGGCGTCGACTTCCCGTGGGAAGTGCGCCCCATCGTCGAGTCGCACCACGAGTGCTGGGACGGCTCCGGCTACCCGCACGGGCTGGCCGGCGAGGAGATCCCGCTCGCGGCGCGCATCTTCACCGTCGCCGACGTCTACGACGCCCTCGTCTCGCGCCGCTCGTTCAAGGCGCCGCTGTCGCATCACGAGGCGCTGGAGGTCATGCGGCGCGACGTGGGGCGCCAGTTCGATCCCGCCGTCTTCAAGGTCTTCGACGAAGTGGTCCGCGAGGGAATCGCCATTCCCGGCGTCACCTCGGCGGCCGCTCTTCCTGCACGAGCCGAGACGCGCGAGCCGCCGCTCCTCGACGATGCGCTCACGTCGGTCCCCGACCGCGTCTCGTGGACGCAGCGCGCCACGCGCCTCCTGGCCGCGCGCCCGGGGCAGGCGCACACGACGTCGCTCCTCCTCATCGACATCGATCACCTGTCGCGCGTCAATGCGACGTACGGGCGGCTGCAAGGCGACGACCTGCTGTGGGCCGTGGCCAAGGTGCTGCAGCGCGGGATGCGCTCGGGCGACTTGATTGGGCGGCGAGGGAGCGACGAGTTCGTGATCCTCCTCCCCGCCACGCCGCCGGAGCTGGCGCTGGAGATTGCCGAGCGGCTGCGCGAGGCGTGCGCCCGCCTGCGCTGTGCGCGGCGCGACGCGTCGGACGAGGAGATCGCGATCTCGGTTTCGGTGGCGGTGGCCACCACGCCGCAGGATGGAGAGACGATCGAGTCGCTGCTGGCCGCCACCGACCGCGCGCTGTACCGCGCCAAGCGCGATGGGCGCGATCGCGTGGTGGTGGCCGACCAGGCCGATGCGCACGCCGCGCGGGCGCGCCTCGACTTCGACGCGTTTGTCGCGCGCGAGGACGAGATCCGGTCGCTGGTGAGCCAGCTCGACCTGGCCAGCCGCGGCGATGCGCGCCTGGTCTCGCTGGTGGGTGAGGAAGGGATCGGGAAGACGGCACTCGTCAGGCACCTGGAGCCCGAGATCCGGCTGCGCGCGGGGACGATGATCACGGCGCAGTGCCTCGACGGCGACCAGGGGACGCCGTACGCGCCGTGGACCGACGTCATCGGGCGGTTGCACGCGTTAGGCATGCTGGCGCTCAAGGAATGGCGCGCGCTGCCGCAGCTCATCCCCGACATCCCGCCGCCCCCCGAGGGCGACGACTGGGCGCTCACCCCCTCGCTGCTGCAGGAGGAGCTGGTGCGCGCGGTGCGGCGCGTGGCGCGCGAACGCCTGCTGGTGATCGTCTTCGAGGACATGCAGTGGGCCGACAACGCGAGCTGGGGGGTGCTGGACGCGCTGTTGGGGGCGCTCGACACGGAGCGCCTCTTCATCGTCGTCACGCTGCGCCCCGACGAGGCGCGCGGCGCCGCCGACTGGCGGCGACGCCTCACGCAGCGCTCGCGCGCCAGCCAGATGTCGCTGCGGCGGTTTAGTGCCGAGGAACTGCGGCGCTGGACGCAGGTGGTCTTCCGCGACGCCGACCCGGGCGACGAGTTCCCCCGCATCCTGTATGAGTACACGGAGGGGATTCCCCTGAGCGTGGTGCAGGTGCTGCGCGCCTTTGCCGAGGCGGGGGGGATCTGGTACGGCGGTACGCGCTGGGAGTGGCGCCCGCTCACCGGCGGCGCGATTCCCCCGGCCATTGCCTTCATCCTGGAGCGACGGCTGCAACGCCTGTCGCCCGCGGCGCGCGCGATCCTCACCACGGCGGCGGTCCTCGGCGCACCGTTCGACCTCGAGTTGCTCCTGGCGACGGCCAACGTTCCCGAGCAGCAGGTCACCGCGGCACTCGACGAGGCCGAGGGGGCCGGCGTCGTGGCGCGCGACGCTACGGCCGACGCCAACAGCGACGCCCACTGGCGCTTCACGCACACGCTCCTGGCCGAGGCCATCACCCGCGACGTCCCCGAGCGCAAGCGCCAGCGCATCCACGAGGTGGCGGCGCGGCTGCTGGAGCTGCGCACGCCGTCGGCCGTGGAGTCGATTGCCGCGCACTATCACGCGGCGGGGCTCGACACCGAGGCGTATCGCTATGCCCTGGCCGCCGCCGAGCGCGCCGCGAGCGGCTTTGCCCACGACGCGGCGCTGTCGGCGCTGCAGGTGGCGCAGCGCCATGCCCCGTCGGCGCGCAACCTGGCCGAGCTGCGTGTGCGGCTGGCGACCACCGCGTTCGAGTCGGGGCGTTACGCCACCGCCGAGACCTGGTGCGACCTGGCGCTGGAGTGGATGAGCGGCGAGCCGGGGCTCGACGACTCGGTGGCGGCGCGCAGCCTGCGCGAGCGCATTCGCGTGCACCGCGGCAAGCCGCCGCTGCGCGCCATCGAGGCGCTGCGCACCCTCCTCCTCGAGTCGCCCGACGCCGACTCCACCACGCGCGCCGGTGTGCAGCTGGCGGCGGCGCGCCTCGCCGCCAGCGTCTGCGACTGGCACCTGACGGCCACGCTGGCGCGCAAGGCGATCGACAGCGCGGGGATCCGCGGCTCGCTCGCCCAGCGCGCCGAAGCGCACCGCCTGCTGGCGCTGGGGCGCTACGACCACGCCCCGGCCGAGGCCTTCGCCTCGGCACGCGAGGCCATTGCCGACGGGACCGCGACCGGCGACCGCGCGGTGACCGCCCTGGCTCGGTTGACGTTAGGCGAGCTGTACCTCCGTGCCGGCCACCTGCCCCACGCCGAGGAATCGCTGGGCGAGGCGCTCGATGCCGCGCGCGGCGCGCACGCTGCCCCCTTGGCCGCCGGCGTCTCCCGCGCCCTGGGCGAGCTGCGGTTGCGCCAGGGCAACTTTGGCGAGGCCGTCCAGTGGCTGGGCGACGCCGAGCGCATCTTCACCGCGTTAGGCGACGCGTCGGAACAGGTGCGCACCACGCTCGCCGCGGCGCACATTGCCCGCGAACAGGACGATCGCGAGCGCGCGCACACCCTCTACGACGCGGCGGCCAGCTCGGCGCGCACGCTCGACGTGACCTGGATCGAGCTGACCGCGCTGGCCGGCGCCGCGCTCACCAATGGTGGCCCCGACGCCCCCACCACCCGCGCACGCTGGGAGCGCGCCAACGAACTCATTGCCAGCGCCACTCCCGACTGGTGGTTTCCCGGGCGCGAGCTGGTGGATGCGGTGACGTTGCAGATGGCGCTCGGCGCGGGTCACAGCGGTGCCGCCTTTGACCAGTTTGCCCGCGCCATCCGGCGCTTCGATGCCGTCGATCCCTACGCGGGGGCGTGGCTCGTGGCCGAGTGCGCCGACGACCTCGAGCGCGCCGGCCTTCCCGCCATCGCGGTTACGCGAAGGCTGGCATCGGAGCGGGCGCGGGCGTTGGCGTTCGGGTCACTGGCGGGGCGGTTGGGGGAGAGCGCGGGGTAGAAGCGGTCTTACCAGACGAAGCGGCCGACTGATACTCCCTACAGGCCACCATACTACCTCGCCGACGCTTCCTGGACAGCGAAGGTCGCCGGCGCGTCGGCGACCAATCATTCTTCTGAGGGCAGTACGAGCAGTCAAGCACCTGAGAGGGATGATGTCCCAGTGCAGCTGGCGGCTGAGGTTTCTCCTCCGCTTCGTGAGTGTGGTCCTTGGCGTGAGTATCGCAAGCCTGGCCGGCGGGTGTCAGTCGCCGGCGCCCCCGCCCATCGCGCCCCTGGCGCCAGACTCCGGTGCGCGGATCGCTCGAGAAGCGCGGGCCCGCCGTGACGCCCTCCGCCAGCTGCCAACATACCCGGGGGTCGCGGACGCCATTATCGCGCTCGACATTGCTGGCGGAGTAGTCGAGGCGTTGGGACAGGCTGCACTGTGGCCGGTGCGGGTCGGCGACAAGCTCGACACGCTTTATGCGGTCAGCTATTTCGGGACGCCGCCGTCGAGTGTCTGCAACGCAGCGCCGGCCCCCGGGCAGACGCGCGCACCGCAGTGCGTCGAGGCGTATTCAATCATCGCGTGGTCCCGGCGCCCAGAGGCCGGTCGCTTGCTGCTGCTCGACGTGCGCAAGGGCGAGACCCGCGTGGTGCCCTACGGCTTCGACCAAGTCCACGTACAGTGGTGGGATCCGGGTGGTCCGACCATGCTGATCGGGCAATCAGGCGTCATCGCGAGCGCTCCGTCGCGCGGCACCGCGTCGTGCGGGACCGTCACCTTCACCTGGCGTGGCCTAAGGGGAAGCTGCACCGTCGGGCGCGTTGCCGTCGGGGGAGACGCGAGCCTGCAGGTGGTATCCTCAGCGCCAATAGGAGAGCGACGCCTGCAACTCGTGAGCGCACGTCTGCCGATGGCCTTCGTGCAGTTGGCCGCACCGGCAGCGTCTCTCCCCACGCAATAGGCCCTGCATCCCTTACTGGCGCCAGCGATCCGGATGCCAAAGTTTAGGCGACCTTCACCGGCCGGAGGAACGCTCATGCCGTATCGCCTGCCGTTCGCGCCAGTCGCCAAGCGCTCACCTTCGCTCGCGCTCGCACGCGCGCATGCACTCACCGTTGCAAACGCGCTCGCCGCGACACTTTCCCTCGCGGGGGCGCTCGCCGCGCAGACACCAGTGACTTCCGCGCCGCCGCAGGGAGTCCAACGACCCGCAGCCGGCGCGCGGGCGGGGGGGATCCAGGGCTCCGAGTTGGTCATCGTGGTGAAGGACAAGGGCTTCGAGGCCGCCGAGCAGGTGGATGCAGGGCTCGTCAACGTGCGGCTGTTCAATCGCTCCAGCGCGCAGCAGCACTTCAGCATCCTCAAGGTCGACCGCCTCGACCGCCTCGATCAGATCTCCGAGTACCTGAAGGGAGGCGACTGGAACGTCCCATGGATCAACCGCATGGGCGGGCCGGAATCGACGCCTTCGGGGGGCGTGTCGTCGGTGTCGATGGTCCTCGAGCCCGGGCGCTACGTGATTGCCCAGCTCCCGGTGAACCCGAATCCCGGCGGGCCCCTCATCCTGAGCGAAGTGAAGGAGCTGTCGGTGACCCGTCGCCCCGGCTCCAGCGGCTCGGCGACGCTCCCTTCGGCCGAGCTTCGGCTCAAGATGTTCGAGTGGAACTACACGCTCGAAGGGCCGCTCAGCGCCGGGCGTCGCACCATTCGGGTGGATAACACCGGACAGTTCGAGCATCAGGTCTGGATCGTTCGCCTGCTCGAGGGAAAGGGGCTGGCCGATGCGGTGAAGTGGGCGGAGAAGCCGGCAGGGGCGCCGCCGTTCGAGGGAGTGGGGGGGACGACGAACCTGGCGCGGGGGCGCTCGGTGAACGTCACGGTCGATCTCCTCCCTGGCGACTACGCCCTGCTCTGCGTGTCGTACAACCCGCTCTCCAAGCACCTGCACTCACAGCACGGGATGATCAAGGCAGTCCGGGTGACGCCGTAGCCTGAGACTGGCGTGGTCGGACCGCGGCCGATGCTCTCCGGCGCCCAGCCGGTTTGGGTAGGGCGGGCCCCACCAATCGGGTGACCCCGCAGAATCCTGTTTGCAGGATCTTGACGCCTCGCCACCAAGCGGTAGCGTGCCACCCGCGCCGCGAACGCCTGATCCCGCGTTCGTGGCGTGGTCTCATCGCGCCCGCCTCTGCCACAGGCGCGGGCGCCCTCCCTGTAAACCCCGAAGCAGCTGGAGGAACCCATGCATCAGGTGCAGTTCGAACCTCGGCGCGGGCTTCGTGCCCTCGCCTCCCCCCTCGCGGTGCTCGCGGCCCTGGCGTTCACGACACCCCTCCCTCGCGCGGTCCAGGCGCAACAACCCCAGATCACCGGGCGTGTGACGGCGGAGGATGTGTCAGAGCCGCTGTCCGACGTCCGGGTCGTGGTTGTCGGGACGTCGGTCTTCACGGTGACCAACGCGCAGGGGACGTACACGTTGCGCGGACTTCCGGCCGGGAGCTACGAGGTGCGCGTCCTGCGGGTGGGCTACGCGGAGCAGAAGAAGGCGGTGGCCGTGTCGGCTGGCGGCCCCGCGGTCACGCTCAACTTCGCGATGGTGCGCACGGTGGTGCAGCTGCAAGCGGTGGTCACCACCGCCACCGGTGAGCAGCGCCGCGTGGAGCTGGGGAACTCGGTGGCCACGATCGACGCCGCCAAGACGGTGGAGAGCGGGAGCGTGAAGAACATGGGTGACCTGCTGGTGGCCAAGGCCGCCGGCGTGCAGATCCTCCCCGCGAACATGACCGCTGGCGGAAGCCGCGTCCGCATTCGCGGGACGTCGTCGCTCTCGCTCTCGAACGATCCGATCTACGTGATCGACGGCGTGCGCATGACCAGCACCGGCGGCACCGGGATCGGCGTGGGCGGGACGGCGCCGAGCCGGGTGAACGACATCAATCCCGAGGAGATCGAGAACATCGAGGTGGTGAAGGGGCCGTCAGCGGCAACGCTGTACGGCACCGACGCCGCCAACGGGGTGGTGGTCATCACCACCAAGCGCGGGCGCGCCGGCGCCGCGCGGTGGAACGTGTACGGCGAGCAGGGGGTGATCCAGGACAAGAACGACTACCCCTCGACCTACGCCATCCTTGGGCATGCGCCGGCCACGCCGACGGTGGCGCGCCGCTGCTGGCTGTACGAGACCGCCCTCGGCACCTGCGTCGAGGACAGCACGGCGGTCCTCAACCTCTACAAGGACAAGGACCTTTCTCCCATCAAGGATGGGTGGCGCTGGCAGGGGGGCGCGCAGGTGTCGGGCGGCACCGATGCCGTGCGCTACTTCGTCAGCGGTGAGTACGAGAGCGAGGCCGGGCCGCTGGGGATCCCCGACTACGACCGCCGCCGCTTCGACTCGCTGCAGGTGCGCATCTACGACTACATGAACCGCCCCAACGTGGCGATCAAGGGGTCGTATCGCGCCAACCTCAACATCGCGCCCACGCCCAAGCTCGACCTCGGCGTCACCTCCAACTTCATCAAGCTCAACCAGCGGCTGCCGCAGGTCGACAACAACGTCAACTCGTTCTGGTACAACGGGACGGTGGGCTACGGCTACAAGAACGCGGGCCCCAACTACACGGCGCGCGGCTCGTTAGGCCAACCGCTGCAGGGATGGAACCTCTTCACCCCGGGCGACATCTTCCAGTACAGCACGCAGCAGGAAGTGCAGCGCACCATCAACGCGGCCACGGCCAACTGGCGTCCGTTCTCGTGGATGCAGAACCGCGCCGACATCGGGCTCGACCTCTCCGACCGCGTCGACTTCCAGCTGTGCCGCTTTGGCGAGTGCTCCGATTTCGGCACCAACCGCCTGGGGCGCGCCGTCGACGTGCGCGCCGACATCCGCAACATCACGGTGAACCTGGGGTCGACCGCCACCTGGCAGTTCGCGCCGTGGCTCAACTTCAAGACGACCGGCGGCGTGCAGTACGTGAACTTCTCGTTCAAGACCGCCACGGCGCAGGGCTCCACCCTTCCGCCGGGCGCCGAGACGCCGTCGGCCGGGACCATCCCCGCCGTGGGGTCGGGTACGACGCTGCAGAAGACGCTGGGGCTCTTCGTCGAGGAGCAGGCGTCCATCAACGACCGCCTCTTCCTCACGGCCGCCGTCCGCACCGACCAGAACTCGGCGTTCGGCACGGAGTTCCAACGCGTGTACTACCCCAAGGGGTCGCTCTCGTGGGTCGTCTCCGACGAGAGCTTCTTCCCCAAGCTGTCGTGGCTGTCGTCGTTGCGCCTGCGCACGGCGTTCGGCGCCTCCGGCGTGCAGCCGGGCCCCAACGATGCATTGCGCACCTTCGCGGTCGCGACGACCAACATCGCCGGTTCCGAAGTCGCCGGGCTCCGCTCCAGCCTGCTCGGCAACACCAAGCTCAAGCCCGAGCGCACGCAGGAACTCGAGTTCGGGACCGATTCGCGCTTCTTCAACGACAAGGTCAACCTCGAACTCACGTACTACAACAAGACGTCGAGCGACGCGCTCATCGCCCAGACCATCGCCCCGTCCGCCGGATCGGCGGCCACGACGGTGCTGGCCAACCTGGGTGAAGTGCGCAACTCGGGGTACGAGGCGCTCCTCAGCGCGCAGCTCCTGGCGCGCAGGCTTGTCTCCTGGGACCTGACGATCTCCGCGTCGCGCAACAGCAACGAGTTGCTCACGCTGGGCACCGACGCCGCGGGCAAGCCCATCCCGCCCATCATCGGCACGTCGACGCAGCAGCGCCCGGGCTATCCGCTCAACGGCTACTGGCAGCGCAACTTCTCGTACAACGATGCCAACAAGGACGGGATCATCGTCCCGGCCGAAGTCACCATCGCCGACTCCATCACGTACCAGGGCTACTCGCAGCCGCGCCTCGAACTCTCGTTCGTGAACGGCCTCGACCTGTTCAACCGTCGCGTCCGCATCTCGTCGCTCATTGACCACAAGAGCGGCTACAAGGTGCTCAACTCCGAGCAGCAGTTCCTCTGCCAGCAGTCGCTGTCGTGCAAGGCGACGTCGAGCCACGACGCCACGCTGTTCGAGCAGGCTCGCGCGATTGCCCAGCGCTTCAAGACGCCACAGACCACCGCCGGCTACATGGAAGAGGTGTCGTTCACCCGCATTCGCGAGGTGTCCGTCACGTACAACGTCTCGCCCGAATGGTCGCGCCGCCTCTTCAAATCGCAGAGCGTCGGCATCGTCGGCGCCGTCCGCAACCTTGCCATCTTCTCCGACTGGACCGGCGTGGACCCGGAACAGAACTACGGCGAGGCCAACCTCCAGCAGACACTGCTGACCGCGGGCCCGCCGCGCTACTTCACCGTGCGCGTCAACGTGCGTTACTGAACCCAAACGGCCGAGACCATCACCATGACAACGATCATTTCGCGTCATCGTGGGATCCTGACCGCCGGGGTCATGATCCTCACCGCCGCCATCATCGGCGGCTGCAGCAACTTCCAGGACCGCCTCCTCGCGGCTCCCGATCCGGACGTCATCAACCCATCGTCGGTGAACTCCGCCGCCGGTGCCGAAGCCATGCGCATCGGCGCGCTCTCGCGCTTGCGCAACATCACGGCAGGAGGCGAGGGGGCCTGGATGCTCGGCGGGCTGCTGGCCGATGAGTGGAAGTCCGGCGATACCTTCCTGCAGCGCAACGAGACGGACCAGCGCATCATCCAGGAGAACAACGCCAACGTCCAGGGGATGATGCGCGAGATCTATCGCGTGCGCACCTCGGCGCGCGAGGCGCTGGGCGTGCTCAAGTCGTTCGTGCCCGGGACGCCGGCGTACCAGGGGCAGATGTACTGGTCCATGGCCATCGCCGAAGTCACGCTCGCCGAGTCGTTCTGCAACGGCACACCGCTCGGCGATGCCTCCACCGGCGCGCCGGTCTATGGTCCACCGCTCACCAACCAGGCGGTGTTCCAGCTCGCGCTCGCACACGCCGACAGCGCCGTGACGCTGGCCAGCGGGACCGACGCGACATCGACGGCGATTCGCAACGCCGCGGCCGTGACCAAGGCGCGCATCCAGCTCGCCCTGGGACAGTTCACCAACGTGGCGGCGACCGTGAGTGCGGTCCCCACGAGCTTCCAGCACCTGGCGACGTTCGCGCTCACCTCGGGCGACAACCAGATCTGGAGCCTGAACACCAGCCAGAAACGGTGGGTGGTGGGCGACTCGTTCGACGTGGGCGGGCGCATCACCAACGCCCTTCCGTTCGCCTCGTCAGGCGATCCGCGGGTGAAGGTGACGGGGAACTCCTCGGCGTCGTCGCCGGCGGGGAAGGCGTTCGACGGCTCGACCAGCTTCATCTCGCTCCTCAACTTCGGCCGGTCGGAGTCGACGCCGATCGTGTCGGGGCTCGACGCGCGGTTGTACGAGGCGGAAGCGCTGTTGCAGGCCAACAACTACACGGGGATGATGACGGTCCTCAATGGGCTGCGGGCCGCGCCACCCAACCTCGGGACGTTCACCCCGGCGGCGATGGCGGCACTTGGCGCTCCCGCCGACCGGAATGCCGCGATCGACGTGTACTTCCGGGAAAAGGCGTTCTGGACCTTTGGGCGCGGCCAACGCCTGGGTGACCTGCGGCGCCTCGTGCGTCAGTACGGCCGCGCGCAGGCCAACGTCTTCCCCTCGGGGCAGTTCTTCAAGGGCGGCAGCTACGGGAGCGATGTCAACTTCCCCGTGACCGTCGACGAGCAGAACAACCCGGACTTCAAGGGGTGCATCGACCGCAACGCCTGACGGGGTGATTGCCGTCGCCGCTGCACAACTGGAATCACGCAACGACAAGCGCTCCGGCCGCATGGCCGGGGCGTTTTGTCATGGTTCCACCGATGCGCGCATGGCGAACGGTACAACACCTTTTGCTTTGTGCACGTTCGAGTAGAGTTGTTCCTCAGCAGCACCGGCGCGCGTGGTGATCGTGCGTCGGCATTCCTAAACGTTTCATGACCCTTTCATGACTCGCCCATTCGTCCATCGGCGTTTCAACCGCTTGGCCCTCGCGTGGCTGACGGCGGCCGCCCTTCCCGTCACGTTGCCGGCGCAGGGCTCGGCGCCGTTCGAGGCGGATTCCACCACGCTCGCGGCGTTCCGGTGGCGCCTCATTGGCCCCGCCAACACGATGGGGCGCATTTCCGACATCGCGGGGATTCCGTCGCCCTCCAAGACGCTCTTCGTCGCCGCCGCGGCGGGGGGGATCTGGAAGTCGACCAACAGCGGCACCACGTGGCGCCCCGTCTTCGACAACCAGCGCGTGATCTCGATGGGGATGCTCGCCATTGCCCCTAGCGACACGATGCAGGTGTGGGCGGGGTCGGGCGAGCCCAACTCGCGCAACTCGATCTCGCCGGGCGGCGGCATCTACAAGTCGACCGACGGCGGGCTCACCTGGAAGCTGATGGGGCTGGAGAAGACACAGACCATCGGGCGCATCGTGGTGCACCCCACCAACCCCAACATCGTCTACGTTGCCGCGTTAGGCGCCATCTGGAACGCCAACAAGGAACGCGGGCTGTACAAGACCATCGACGGCGGTACCACGTGGGAGCTGGTCAAGTTCATCTCCGAGAAGGCGGGTGTGGTCGATGTGCAGCTCGACCCGGCCAACCCCGACGTTGTCTGGGCGGCGAGCTACGAGCGCGTGCGCGGCCCCTACTTCCTCAAGTCGGGCGGCCCGGGGTCGGCGCTCTGGAAGTCGACCGACGCCGGGAAGACGTGGACGGAGGTGAAGGGGGGCGGCTTCCCCGAGACGCTCAAGGGGCGCATCTCGATCGCCATCGCCCAGTCCAACCCCAGGGTGATGTACACGATGGTGGAGGCCGACACCGCGCCGAACGCCAAGCCGGACAAGACTAAAAAGCCGCAGGAGAAGCCGAGCGGGCTCTATCGCTCGGCAGACGGCGGCGTGACGTGGGAGCGCACCAACAACGAGAACGTGCGCCCCTTCTACTACTCGCAGGTGCGCGTGCACCCGCGGAACCCCGACCGCGTCTACTGGTCGTCGACGCCGGTGAAGGTCTCGGACGACGGCGGCAAGACGGCGAAGAACGCCACCGTGGGCGTGCACGTGGACCACCACGCCATGTGGATCGACCCTAACGATCCGGATCGCATGGTGGTGGGGAACGACGGCGGCATCGCCATCTCCTACGACCAGGGCGGGAGCTACGACGTCCCCAGCACGCTCCCCGTCTCGCAGGCGTACAACGTCTCGTTCGACATGTCGGTGCCGTATCGCGTGTGCACGGGGCTGCAGGACAACGGCTCGTGGTGCGGCCCGTCGCGCCGCAAGCAGGGCGGGATCACCAACGCCATGTGGGCCACCGTTGCCGGGGGCGACGGCTTTGTCACGCAGCAGGACCCCACCGACCCCAACACCATCTACGCCGAGTCGCAGGGCGGGAACATCTCGCGCTTCAACTTCGCCACGAGCGAGCGCGTGTCGCTGGTGAAGCCCAACTGGCGCCCGCGCTACCAGCAGTGGGAAGACTCGATCCTCACCGAGCGCCCCGACACCACGGCCTCGATGTCGAAGGAGCAGAAGAAGCGCATCGACGCCTTCCGCGCGCAGCAGAAGACCGACTCGGTCGCCTTCGACCTGCGCTGGAACTGGAACACGCCGTACATCATCTCCGCGCACAACCCGTCGGTGCTCTACTTCGGCGCCAACCGCGTGCTCAAGAGCACCAAGCGCGGCGACGAGATGTACCCCATCTCCCCCGACCTGTCCTACGCCGACACGATGAAGGTGCGCGTGTCGACGCGCACAACCGGCGGCATCACGACCGACGCCACCGGCGCCGAGACGTACGGGACGATCGTCTCGCTGGCCGAGTCGCCCATTCGCCCGGGAATCCTCTTTGCCGGCACCGACGACGGGCGTGTATGGGTCTCGAAGAACGATGGCGGGACGTGGGACGAGCTCTCGAAGAACTTCCCGGGGCTCGCGCCTAACGCATACGTGAGCGAGATCGAGCCGTCGCCGCACGACTCCATGTCGGTCTTCGTGACGTTCGACAACCATCGCGTCGGCGACTTTGCGCCGTACGTCTACGCCTCGTCGGACTTTGGCAAGTCGTTCAGGTCCATCGCCGCCAACCTCCCCACCGGCGGCCCGGACTTCGTGCACGTCATCAAGCAGGATCCGTCCAACCCCGATCTCCTCTTCGTCGGGACCGACGTGGGCGTCTTCGTCTCGCTCAACAAGGGGCAGAGCTGGCAACGCTTCATGTCGGGGCTCCCCACCGTCCCGGTCAACGACCTCAAGATCCACCCGCGCGACAAGGAACTCATCGCCGCAACGCACGGCCGCTCGGTCTACGTCGTCGACATCGCCGCGTTGCAGCAGCTCAAGCCGGACGTGGTCGCCGCCGAGGCGTATCTCTTCAAGCCCAGAACGGCGTTCCAGTTCGGCGAGATGGCGTTCGAAGGGCAATCGGTGGGGCACCAGTTCTTCCAGACGCCCAACACGCAGTACGGCGCCGAGATTTCGTATCGCCTGTCGACCCGCGGACAGGGGCAGGTGCGCGTCGTGATCCAGGATGTCACGGGCGACACGATTCGCACGCTCAACGGCCCCTCGACCCTGGGGACGCACAAGGTCACGTGGGACTATCGCGGCAAGGCGCCGGCGCCGCCGCCGCTCTCGCCGGCCGGCAAGCGCGACTCGATCCTCACCGCGCGCCGCGCCGACTTCGTCTTCGACTCGTTAGGGAAGGCGGGGATGGACACCGTGGCGCTCGGTCGCTTCCGCCGCATGCTGCAGGGGGGCGACATGCAGCAGATGGCGCAGATGTTCATGGGCGGCGGGATGGGGCAGTCGACGGTCTGGAATGCGCGCCCGGGTGAGCAGGCTGCCGCTCAGCGCGGTGGAGGCGGTGGAGGGCGCGGTGCGGCGGCCGGCGCCGCCGCGGCCGCAGGAATCACCGATCCCAACGTCGCCTTCCAGATCGTCCAGCTCCTCAATCCTCGTGGGGGTGGGGGAGGCGGAGGCTTCAACATCCCCGGTGCCCCGCGCACGCAGGCCCCCATCGTCCAGCCGGGCGACTACCTGGTCTCGATCACCGTGAACGGGAAGACGCTCAAGCAGACGCTGCGCGTCGAGCGCGCCAGCGGCTCGGGCGTGGTCTCGTCGTTCTTCGAGGAGGACGACGGGCGCTGACCCCGGGCGCACGCTCGGTACAGACGGCCCCCGCCCATTCGTGGACGGGGGCCGTTCCGTTGGAACACCGGTCGTCTCAGCGTTTAGTGATAAGGTTGTCGCGGGGGCTGCCGCGCGTGACATTTGGGATCATTGCACGAAGTCTCCCGTCGCGCTCGCCCCACCGCCCCCGCGCCCCCTCCACCCTCGTCCCAGCGGTGCGCGGTCTGGCCGTTGCGCCGCTCTCCGTTCGTTCCATCAAGGACTCGGTCAGTGCTGCACTCGACCCATCGTTTCGGTCCTCGTCGCATGGCGCCGCTGCTGGTAGCGGCGTCCGTCCTCGTGCTCGGCGCGGGAGCGCTTGGGGCACAGCAGCGCACGCCGCCAAGAAAGGCGCCCGCCAAGCCACCGGTCGTCGCCCCCAAGGCGGGGGGCGAGAAGGGCGATAGCGCCGCCGCCCCCAAAGTCGAGGCATCGCCGGCGCCGAAGATCGCCATCGCATCCATTACCGGCACCGTTTTCGACTCGCTGCACGGTGTCCCGCTCTCGGCGGCCACGGTGAGCATCGAGGGGACCGATCGCCTCGCCATCACCACGGAGCGTGGTGTCTTCCGCATCGACAGCATCCCGCCGGGCACGCATCGCCTCAAGGTCGACCACATCGTGCTCGACTCGCTGGGCATTGCCATGATCACGGCGCCGTTCGAGCTCAAGGACGGCTCGGCGGAGATGATGACGCTGTCCATTCCGTCGTCGCAGACGCTGGTCGAGGTGTCGTGCCCGGCCGCCAGGCGCAACCTGGGGCCAGGGGCCGTGATCGGCCGCCTGCTGGACGCCGATGACGATCACCCGGTGGAAGGGGCGCGCGTCTCGGTAGCGTGGCTCGAGATGTCGCTCAATGCCGGGCTGCGAAAGATTCCGCGCGTGCGCGAGGCATTGAGCGGTGCGGACGGCGTGTTCCGCATCTGCGGGCTTCCGGCCAACTTCGAGGGAACACTGCAGGCGATCCTCAAGGGGGTCACCACCTCGGAGGTACGCGTGAAGGCCGAGGGGACGCCGCTGGTGGTGCAGGGCCTTCGCATCGGGAACGCGAACACCGTCGTTGCCGCCAACGACTCATTGGCGCTCAAGCGACAGAAGGAAGCGGCCACCGGGCCGACTTTCTCCGCGGCGCGCCTGCACACGGGGAACGCCGTCCTCAACGGGCGCGTCACCAATGCCGCGGGCGCCGCGGTGGTCGGGGCGCGCGTCGACGTGATCGGGACGCCGGGTGCAACGCTCACCAAGGAGAACGGTGAGTTCTCCATTGCCAACCTGCCGTCGGGGACGCAGTCGGTGGTGGTGCGACAGATCGGCTTTGCCCCCGAGGAGCGCGCCGTCGACCTGTCGACGCGCGCCCCCACGCGTCTCGAGGTGAAGATGACGCGCGCCGCGCAGGTGATGAACACCATCGTCGTGAAGGCCGATCGCGAGGTGGGGCTCGAGAAGGTCGGCTTCTCCACGCGCAAGAAGGTGGGGGGTGGCTACTTCCTGGACGGCGACGAGATCCTCAAGCGCGCCCCCAACATGCTCACCGATGTCTTCCGCTCGATCCCGGGGCTGCGTGTGGTACCCTCCGGCAACGGGATGGACTACACCGTGGAGAGCGCACGCGCCGTCACGGGAAGCTGCGTCAAGTACTGGGTGGACGGCGCGCCGTTCGAGGCGGTCTTCCCCGGCGACGTGGATCGCATCCTGCCGCCTAACGAAATCGCGGCCATCGAGGTGTACAACGGCGTCTCGGTGCCGGCGCAGTTCCAGGCACCGGGCCAGAGTTCATGCGCCGCGGTGGTGCTGTGGAGCAAGACGCGCGTGGACCGGCCGCTGGGGAAGAAGTAGCGTCGACAGCAAGTCTCAACGTGATAAAGGGCGGCCACATGCGGGCCGCCCTTCATTGTTTCCGGCGCTTTCCCTCGTACGGCTCCATGTGGATCAGCACCCCCTGCGCCTTGGGGACGGCGCCACGAATGGCGCTCTTCACCTTGCCGCTCACGATGTGCGCATCGTGCAGCGAGAGGGTGGGCTCGGACTGCACGTGGAGGTCGACGTGCAGTCCGGTGCCGGCGCGCCGCACCTTGAGCTTCTCCACGGCAAGTACGTCGGGGACGCCGAGCGCGGCGAGTCGCACCCGCTCCACCACTTCGGGGTTGGGGGCCCGGTCCATGAGGTCGAAGATGGCGGGGCGCACGAGGATGAGGGCGTTGATGGCGATGACGATCGCGGCGACGAGCGCGGCCCAGTCATCGGCCGACTCCCACCCCTTTCCCTTCCACAAGGCGATCGAGATTCCAACGAACGCGGCGACTGAGGTGATGGCGTCGCTTCGGTGATGCCATGCGTCGGCCTTCACCGCCGTGCTCTCTTCCTCGTTGCCCACCTGGAAGACGCGCCGAAAGAGCGTCTCCTTGACCAGAACCACGACGATCAGGACGACGAGCGTGAACGGAGCCGGCGCATGGTGCGGTGTCCGGATCTCGCGCACGGCCTCGATCGTGATCCCGATGGAGGCGGCGAGGAGGAGGAGGGCGACGATGGCCGCGGCGAGCGACTCCGCCTTTCCGTAACCGAAGTGAAACTCGTCGTCCGCCTCACGCGAGGCGATGCGAAGCCCGCCCCAGACAATGGCCGACGAGAGGATGTCGGACGTCGACTCGACCGCGTCGGCCACCAGGGCGTACGAGTTTCCGAGGATCCCGGCGACGAACTTCACGAGGGCCAGCACGGTGTTGACCAGGAGGCCGAGCTGGGCCGTCTGGATGCCGCGATGAGGCTGCCCCGCCGCTGGGGAGGGCGCGGCGTGCGGTAGCGATGATTCCGTCATGGGTCGTGACGTAGCGTTGGCGCGCTACTCCACTACCACGCGCTTGACCAGCGTTCCCGACGGAATGGACGCCGTTGCATCGACGCCATTGATGAGCGCGATGGTCGCCACCGGGACCGCCGAGGGATACTGCGTGTTGAAGTCGTTCAGCGTCATGGCGCGCGGGAGCGAGACCAGGCGCACGCGCATCGGCTTGGCAGCGAGCGCCGCGGGATCGGTGAGGCGCGCGAACGATCCGATCGTTCCGCGGAACGCCCCATCGTACGTCCCGAACGTTTGCTGCGGCGTGATGGCGAGGAAGCGATAGGTGTTTCCGTCGAGCTGGATGAAGGCCACGTATCCGGCGAGCACCGTGCCGTCTTCCGTCTGTCCGCTGAACTGCCCCACTGCCGCAGGGAGTCCGTTGATCGCGCTCGTGCTCGTTGCCCCCGCCTTCACTCCCTGCTGGCCGAGGAACTGGGAGAGGAGCGTTTGCGGCGCGGCGTTCTCCGAGAGCTCGAGGACGATCTGCGCGTCGCCCTGGGCGCTGGCGGTGATCACGGCCGATGCGGTGTTCTGCGCCTTCCACCCGCTGGGGAGGGTGAAGCGGAACTTGAGCGTGGGGTGGAGGAAGGCGCCGGCGTTGAAGTAGCCCTGTCGCGGATCGTCGCCGAAGACCATTCCGTCGAGCGTGCGCAGGAAGACGTTGCGCTCGATGCGCTTGGCGGCTGCAACGGTGGGGCCTGCCTCGGCGATGCGTTCGGCGGTGCGCGCCACGCGGTTGCCGGGGTCGGGGTGCGTGGAGAGCCATTCCGGGGTGCCGCGATTCCCGCCGCCGCTCACGCGCTCGAGCGTCTTGAACATCTCTCCCATCTCGTGCGGGTCGTAGCCGAGTCGCGTCATGTAGCGAAAGCCCAGGCCGTCGGCCTGCGTCTCGTCGTCGCGCCCGTACTTGAGGGAGAGGAGTCCGAGCCCCTGGGAGGCGATCCCGCTGAACTGCTGCAGCTCTGGGCGCACGATCATTCCTACCGTAAAGAGCCCGCCCAGGAGTTGTTGCTTGGAGAGTTGGGAGACCGAGTGCTTGGCGGTGACGTGTCCCACCTCGTGCCCCAGGACCGAGACGAGCTGCGCCTCGGAGTTCATGTGGGTGAGGATGCCGCGCGAGACGAAGATCGGTCCGCCGGGGAGGGCGAAGGCGTTGACGATGGGATCGTCGACCACGGTGAACGACCAGGGGAGGCCGGGGCGCTCGCCGTTCTTCGCCACCTGTTGTCCCAGCGAGTTCACGTAGCGCTGCACGTTGCTGTCGGGGTAGATCCCCATCTGGGCCGCGGCGGCCTTGGCGCCGTCGAGCCCCATCTGGATCTCCTGCGACTCGCTGACGAGCGAGAGTTCGCGCTTCCCGGTGGCGGGATTGACGGCGCACGCGGCGAGACCGGCGAGGGCGGCGCCGGAGAGGGCGAGCAGCGCGAGGGCCGCTCGGAGGCCGCGGGGACGGTGGCGGCGAATGATGGGCATGGCGGGGGTGCGAACGGGTGGCCCGGTGCGATCCGGGTCGAGCGGGTTTGCCGTGTTGAAAGGAAACCGGGAAGGTGGCTGCCGTCGAGACTTGGGCGCGCGTGTCGCGCCCTGGCAGCGCCGTGGAAGCGCCCTTCCCCTTTCGGGACTGGCGTCCTACGTTGGCCTCCCGAACCCGTCCCAACCACGACGTTGCTCACATGCTGCATCTCTCTCGTACCCCTCGCGCCGTCCGTAGGGTCGGCGCCTCGAGTCTTTGCACCGTGGCCGTGCTGGCGGCCCTAGCCGTGGTCATGAGCGTGCCGCAGCCGCTGGAGGCGCAGGAGAAGGCGGGGGCGTGGGTATCGCTGTTCGACGGCAAGACGATGGCGGGGTGGCGTGGCTACCGACAGAAGTCGGTGCCGGCCGGGTGGCAGGTGGTGGGCGGGGCGATCACGCGTGTGGGACAGGGGGGTGACATCATCACCGACGGCCAGTTCGCCGACTTCGAGCTGGAGCTGGAGTGGAAGGTCGATTCCGTGGGGAACAGCGGGATCTTCTACCGCGCCACCGAGTCGACGGAGCGCATCTTCGAGAACGCGACCGAGATGCAGGTGCTGGACAACGTGCGCCATCCCGACAACAAGACGCCGTTGACGCTGGCGGGGGCCAACTACGGATTGTATCCGGCGCCGGCCGACGCGGCCAAGCCGGCGGGCGAGTGGAACGCCGTCCGTATCGTGGCCCGGGGGGCGCACGTGGAGCACTGGCTCAACGGGAAGCAGCTCTTCGCCTACGAGATGTGGAGCGACGACTGGAAGCGGCGTGTTGCCGGGAGCAAGTTCGCGCAGTGGCCGTCGTACGGGCTGTCGCGCAAGGGGCACATCGGGCTGCAGGACCACGGCGACCGCGTGCAGTTCCGCAACATCCGCATTCGTCCGCTGACGTGAGCGTATCGCGCGCCCGGGTGCAATCGTTCCCACCGCGCGCTGATCGATGGATGCACCTGCGCTGTGGCGCTTCCCCTTCATCCTTCACCACTCCCACCGGATGTCCACGCGATTCTCCCTCTCGCTCATGATGTTCCTCCAGTACTTCATCTGGGGGAGCTGGTTTGTCACGATGGGGACCTACCTGGGGCAGGGACTCCATTTCGAGGATGCGCAGATTGGCCTGGCGTACGGCGCCACGGCGATCGCCGCGCTGGTCTCCCCGTTCTTTGTCGGGATGGTGGCCGACCGCTTCTTCGCCTCGGAGAAGCTGCTGGCCATTTTGCATCTGGCGGGGGCGGCGCTGATGTACCTCGTGTCGAAGCAGACGACGTTCGGGACGTTCTATCCGCTCCTGATCGCCTACGCGCTGTGCTACATGCCCACGCTCTCGCTCACCAACTCCATCTCGTTCCACCACGTAAAGGATCCGGCGAACGACTTCCCGCTGATCCGCGTGCTGGGCACCATCGGCTGGATCGTGGCGGGAATCGTGATCGGGAAGGTGCTCAAGGCCGACGCCCTCGCCACGCCGATGCTCGTGGCCGCCGGCGCCTCGGCGTTGATGGGGCTCTTTGCCTTCCTGCTCCCGCACACGCCGCCCAAGGGGGCCGGGGCACCGTTCAGCATTCGCGACGCCTTCGGGCTCGATGCCTTGCAGCTCCTCAAGGATCGTGACTTCCTGGTCTTCACGTTAGGCTCGTTCCTGCTCTGCATCCCGCTGCAGTTCTACTACTCGTTCGCCAACCCCTTCCTCAACGAGATCGGCGCGCCGGAGCCGGCCTTCATCCAGACCTTCGGGCAGATGTCGGAGATCGGCTTCATGCTCCTCCTCCCGTTCGCGCTCAAGCGCCTGGGAATCAAGGTCATCATGCTCACCGGGATGCTGGCGTGGGCGCTGCGCTACCTGGCGTTCAGCAATGGCGACGCGGGGAGCGGGATGTGGCTCATTTACGCCGGGATCCTGCTGCACGGCATCTGTTACGACTTCTTCTTCGTGAGCGGGCAGATCTACACCGACGAGAAGGCAGGACCAAAGATCCGCGCCGCGGCACAGGGCTTCATCAACTTCGTCACCAACGGGGTGGGCTACTTCATTGGCGCGTTTGTCTCGGGCGCCGTGGTGGGGAAGTACTCGACCCCCAACCCCTCGTGCGCGGACACCGCCACCGACTGTCTCAAGGTCGTGCACGACTGGCCGGGGATCTGGCTCGTCCCCTCCCTCGGCGCCGCCGTGGTGTTCGTGATCTTCCTCTTCCTGTTCCGCCCGCGTACGCAGGGCGCGGCCGCATAACAGCGCCGCCACGACCCCTCGTCCCCAGCCTTCGCTAGGTCAGGCTTCTCGTCCTCTCGTCTTCTCGTCTTCTCGTCTTCTCGTCTTCTCATGAGTGATTCCATCTCCCGTCGCGACTCCATCAAGCAGACCGCGGCGAGCGTTGCCGCCTTCACCATCCTTCCGCGCCACGTGCTGGGCAAGGGACACCGCGCGCCGTCCGATACGCTCAACGTTGCGTGCATAGGCGTGGGCGGAATGGGGTTCAACGACGTGAAGGGGTTCGCGCACGAGAACGTGTATGCGCTCTGCGATGTCGACAGCCGCAACCTGGAGCGCGCCGCGCGCGCCTTCCCGCAGGCCAAGCTGTTCAAGGACTATCGCGAGCTGTTTGCCAGGGAGGGGGCGAACTTCGACGTGGCGGCGGTGTCGACCCCCGACCACTCGCACGCGCCGGCCACGATGATGGCGCTCAAAGCGGGAAAGCATGTCTACACCCAGAAGCCGCTGGCGCGCACGGTGGGTGAAGTGCGCGCCCTCAAGGACGAGGCGGCGCGCCGGCCCAAGCAGTCGACGCAGATGGGGAACCAGGGGCATGCCGGCGAGGGGATCCGCCAGATCCGCGAGATGGTCGAGGCGGGGCTCATCGGGACGGTGCAGCGCGTGGAGTTCTGGACCAATCGCCCCATCTGGCCACAGGCCATCACGCGTCCCACCGAGATGCACTACGTCCCGCCAACGTTCGACTGGGATCTCTGGTTAGGCCCGGCCGCCGAGCGTCCGTTCCATCCGGGATACGCGCACTTCAACTGGCGCGGCTGGTGGGACTTCGGGACGGGGGCCATGGGGGACATGGCGTGCCACATCATGGACGCCTCGTTCTGGGTGCTGGGGCTCAAGTACCCGACGCGCGTGATTCCCGAGTCGACCGGGCTCTTTGCCGAGACGGCTCCCAAGATGTCGCGCATCACGTACGAGTTCCCGGCCGCCAACGGACGTCCCGCCGTCACGCTCACCTGGCGCGACGGGAGCCTGTATCCGCCGCGCCCCGAGGAATGGGGGATGGCGCGCGACTGGGTCCCCGATGCCGACGGCGGGCAGTTGTGGATCGGCGACAAGGGGACGCTCATTGCGGGCACCTACGGGCAGAACCCCGAGCTGTGCGATCCGGCCAGGCAGGCAGCACTGGTGAAGGCGATGCCCGCCAAGAAGTACGCGCGCACCGAAGGGGTCTACAAGGAGCTCACCACGGCGATCCGGGGTGGTGGGCAGCCGGGTTCGAACTTCGCGGGTTATGCGGGGCCGCTGACCGAGATGATCGTGTTAGGCAACCTGGCGGTGCGCTCGGGGCGGACGATCGAGCTGGACCCGGCGACCGGCGTGCTCAAGACGGGGGGGATTCCGCCGGAGTGGATCATGCCGACGTATCGCAGCGGGTGGTCGTTGTAACGTCCCACCTGCGGTCGGAGGATGGCAGACAAAGCGGGCGGCGCGAATGCGCCGCCCGCTTTGTTACTGCGCGACCGTCAACACGGTTGGCGTGGCCTCCAGCGGATCCGCGTTCTCCGCGCTGCTAGTGGCAGCGCTTCCACGAAGCGAGGCCGTCACCCGATACACGCCCGCGGGAACTATCGCGCCAGTGTCGTTGCGCCCGTCCCAGCGCACATCGAGCACCCAATCATTGCCCGGCTCGAGTGTGCGCGCGTGCGAGATGAGGACGACGGATGGCGACTTGAGCGAGTGCCAGACGACTGCATTCGTGCTGTTGGATGTGATGACGACGTCGAGATCGGGAGTATCGGGGGTCGATCCGGAGTAGTTCAGGACGCGTCCCGATTGGCCGGCGTTGATGACGCGCACGGTAAAGTTTGTCCCTTGTCCGACCTTGGCGGCATTTGGATGCGTGACCGTCAGGCGGACGGTGCCCTGGGCGGGGGGCGTGGGCGCCGCACATCCATTGGCCGCCACCATCATCGCGAGAGCTGTGACCAGGGGGCGAATGGTGGTGCGACGGATTGTTGGTGTTGGGATGCGGGGTCGCATGGCGCCAATATTCACTTCCTACATCCCCACAACAACCACCCCTACGGCCGATCAGGATACGCAAACGGCGCCAGCCACACACGCCACTGGCGATCGATGTCCGACGGATCAGCCGTAAAGGAGCGCGCCGCGGCGAGCGCGCCAATCACGTTCCCGCCGGTGAGCGCGGTGCGCACTACGTCCCTCATGAAGTCCGGGCCCTCGCGCTTGGAAATGAACTGGAGCAGTGAGTACGTCGCCGCCGCGTAGCGCATGCGTCCTTCCAGCGGCGGGAGCCTGCCACGCCCGAGGCGCCCACCCAGTCGCGCCGAGGCTTCGAGCGGCGGCTGTCCCCCGGCGTCGCCATCGCGCACGAAGGGCGCCAGGCATGCGGCGTCGCACGAGCCGGCGCTCCACATCTCCGCAACCGACGGGAGCGAGTCGCGCTGCAGCGCCAGCTGCGTGAGCCATAGCTCGTGCACGGGCGACTCGGCCACCCCTTGCAGCAGCCCCAGGCGCAACCACGCCGGGACCGACTCGCGCGACATCCAGCCGAGGGTGGAGCTGTCTGTGGGGACCAGGTCGCGCACCAGACTTGCCATCCACTCGCGCGCGGTGGCCAGCACCACCGCCGATGCCACGTGCATGGCCTCGGGGACTCGCGGGCGTCCACCGTCGTCGCGCCGCAGCGAGACCGGGAATGGCGCGAGCTGTCGCGCCCCCACGCGCACGGAGACCTGGACGGCGCGCTGGTCGCTCTCCAGGCGAACGACCGCCTCGGCGGGGCGCTCGCCAAAGAGGCGATCGTAGGCGCGCGCGGCGGCGTTGAGTTCGACGCGAGTCTCCTCCACCAGGTCGCGCCGATTGGAGAACAGAATGAAGCCGACGCCGCGGGTGGAGTCGGGGACCGGGAGGAGTTCGGTCTCGCGCAGCGACGGCGCTCTCCCGATGGGACCGCCGCCTATCGCGGTCGAGGGACCGGCCAGGCAGCCGGCGCTGACGAGGGGGGCGGCAATAACGGCGGCGGCAGCCAGCTTCGAGGCGGCGCGCCGCACGCGAGGATTGATGAGAGGCACGGGCGAGTGGCGGGAGGGAGCTGGCGCGATGCGCGCTCGATGGACGATAACCAGACACCGTCCGCCGGGTGTACCCGGCCGCGCCACTCGCTGCGCTATTTCCGCACGATGGCCTCGCGCACGGGCTGGCCGGCCCTCGGGTTCCGCGCGTTCCAGTCGTGGCCGAGTAGTGCGGCGACCGTGGCGGCCACCTGCGACTGGGTGACTGGGGTTCCGGCGGTGCGTTCGCCTAACGCCGGCGTGTCGGGGCCGATGATCGCCATCCAGATGTGCTCGGCCCCGTCGACGTCCTGGCCGTGGTCGCGCCACGCGTCGGGGCCACTCCCGCGCCCGTGGTCGGTGGTGATGATGAAGGTCGTGGTGCCGCGGTACTGCGGCATGGCCTGCATCGTCTTCCACAGCTCGCCGATGAAGGCGTCCACCTGGTGCGCGGAGCGGAGGAGGAGGTCGTACATCCCCGAGTGCGCCCATTCGTCGGTCTCGCCATAGCCAACGAAGAGGAGGCGCGGTTTGCGGCTGGCGACGAGTTCCCTGGCCGCCATCTGCATCGGTGCATCGAAGGCGTTGTTCTCCCACATGCGGACGGAGCTGCGGTACCACTCGTCGACGAACTGCATCCGCGCCGTCGGGGTGCGGACGCTGGCGAAGGGTTCATCCCATCCGTCGAGCACGGGGAAGCGGGCGCGATCGCGATTGAGGATGCGCCGGAAGGCATCCCACGTGGCCACGGCGGCGACGCGCCCCGCGAGTGATGGTTGCGAGGCAAGCCACTCGAAGACCGTCTCGTTCGGGTTGGGCGGATAGTCGTTGGAGTCGATGCGCGGATCGAAGGCGCCGGTGAAGATCTCGTTGTAGCCGGGGTACGAGAACTTCATGGTGTTGGTGATGTGGGCGTCGCCGCCCTTGGTGCGATTGCCGTAGATGACGCCCTGCCTGGCGACCGTTCCCCACAGGAAGGGGAGGAGCGCCTCGCGGCGCGCATCCGGCGTGTCGCGCCAGAAGTCGCGGAGGAGGGCGGTGGTGTCGCGCACCCCACCGGGCTTGCGGCTGACGAGGGCACGCTCGGCGCCGGTGAACACTTCCTGCCAGCGCAGCCCGTCGGTGACGATGAGGACGACATTGCGGGTGCGGGGCTGCGCCGCGGCGGCGCGCGCGTGAAGCGCGCACAGCGTGACAGACGCGGCGACGATGGCGATGAGGCGGGAGATGCGCATGCGAGCGATTGACCTGTCGATTGGCCTAAAGGGAAGCGGCATCAGAAGAGCCCCACCTTCCCCTTCACCGAGGCAATGAGTTTCTGCGGATCGTAGCCCACGCCCTGCCGGAAGACCAACTCGACGTTGCGCACGTCGCCGATGCGCGCCGACGGGTCGCCGTTGATCACGACGAGATCGGCCTGCTTGCCGACGGTGAGGGAGCCGGTGAGTGCGGCACGCCCAAGGTAGGTGGCGCCATTGAGCGTCCCGACCTTGATGGCCTCCACCGGTGAGAAGCCCGCCTCGACCAGGAGTTCGAGCGCACGCTGGTTGGAGTAGCCGGCAACCACCCCACCGCCACCGGTGGGGTCCGTGCCCACGACGAGCAGCCCGCCGGCGCGCGCGAAGGCGACCTCCATCGCCATCCCCTTGGGGAGGGCAGTGGCGTAGATGCTGCGCGGGGCCTTGGCCAGGTTGGCCTGCATCTGCTCGAACTGCTCGCGCAGCTGCGGCGTGAGGACGTCGATCCCCGGCGGCATGGGACGGTTGGGGGCGAAGGTCTCGAAGACGGTCATCGTCGAGGTGATCGCCACCTTCCGCTTCACCAGCTCGGCCACCAGCGCGGTGAACTCGGGCGAGGTGGGCTCCAGCGCCATGAGCGACGGGATCCCGCCCTGCCGCGGGCACTCATCCGGCTTCTTGTCGGCGACGAAGTCGGTCGAGGCGAGGAAGCCGTGTTCGAGGTCGTCGATGCCTAACGCCGCGGCCTCGCGGTAGGTGACCGAGCACAGGTGCCCGGTGACCTTCATCCCGCGCTTGTGCGCCTCGGCGATGGCGGCGCCCAGGACGTCGCGGCGAATCTGCATGTAGGCCTTGAACGACGTCGCCCCCTGGTCGGCCCACCAGTTCACGAAGCGGCGTGCCTCGTTGGGCGTCTCGAGCGATCGCATCTGCCCAAAGGGATTGGCGCCATTCAGATAGGGCGCGGTGGCGTCGATCCACGGCCCCGGCTTGTCGCCGCGGGCGATGGCGCGCGCGATGTTCAGCTCACCGTAGCCGTTCATGTTGCCGCCGGTGCGCATCGACGTGACGCCGCCCGCCAGGTAGAGGCGCGAGAACGACTCGGTCACGTTGCCGTACACCCCGGGACCGGTGGGATAGAACAGGTGCTCGTGCACCATCACCAGCCCCGGGATGACCGACTTCCCTGTCATGTCGCGCACCAGCGCCCCGCTGGGGATGGGGGTCGAGGCGCTGGCCCCGAGCGCGACGATCTTCCCATCGCGGATGACGAGCGTCTGAGCGTCGCGCGCCGGCGCACCGGTGCCATCGATCACGCGCACGTTGGTTAGGGCGAGGAGCGACGTGTCGACGGCGACGTACTGGCGCGTGTTGGCGGAGAGCGTTGGGCGCTGGGCGAGTGCCACGCCGGCAGGAGCACACGGCATGACTGCGGCCAGCGTGAGCGGCGCGATCAGCGCGCGCAGGGCAAAGGGCGATTGGGAGCGCGAGGTGATTCGAGGCATGAGGGGATGCGTGGGGGACGGTGCGAGCGCACGCGAGACGTTATCGCTCCCCCACGGTCACGGTCAAACCCGGCGCGCAACTACCGCGCGCGACTGCGGCGCGCACCTACCGCGCGCACCTACCGCGCGCACCTACCGCGCGCACCTGCCGCGCGCGACTGCGGCGCGCACGGGTCGCGCCCCTCCGCCGATCGCTACCTGGCCAGCATCCCGTTCAGGATCGTCTTGGCGAGTTCCTTGTCGTAGTCGACGGCGTTCTTCCTGGCGATGACTTCGACCTTCGTCGTGGCCTCTGTGTCGCGCTCGAGCTCGACCGTCACATCCTGCTCGCCCTTCTTCCCCAGCAGGCGGCGCTTGCGGCCGTTGTCCTCGATGCTGCGCCCGGTCTCGGCGACGCCGTTCTGGCCGAACGAGGTGACCGCGCGATCGAACACCTGGTCCACGGTCCCCCCAACTTCGGACGAGGCACCGCGGTTGGTGTACGCGATGGCGCCGGCGGCGCCCGCCCCCGCGGCCGCGAGAAAGCAGCCGCTGAGGGCGATAGGTGTGCTGGCCAGGACGAGTCGAAGGGCGATGAGGCGGGGACGCATACACGGCTCCATGGGTGAGGGGTTCCCCTTCGACATACCCCATGGCCGCATGGGCGTGCCCGGTTGGCGAGGCGTTAGGCGGCCCCGGCCATTGGAGCCCGGCTCGGCACCGCGAGCTACGGTGCGTCCAGGTGCAGGGCGAGGGTCGAGAGCCGCAGCGGACCCAGCGTGGACGCCAGCGTGAGCCGGAACCGATCGGCGCGCGCGGTTTCGAGGTGCGCTAACCATGTGTAGCCGATGGTGGTGCCACGCGCGGCCTCGCGCCAGCGGCCATCCTCCTGGAGCGACAGCGACCAGCGTTCCACCACCTGCCCCAGGGCGATCGGTTCCTGCAATCGCAACACGTTGCATCTCACGGGACGAGGGAGGACGAGTTCGATCGTCGCCTCGGTCGCGCCGTCGGGGGCGGTCCACCAGCGTGCGCCATCGCCGCTCACGACGGCGCCGGCGTCATGCCCCCCGGCGCGCACCTGCCCGCCGCGTGCGAGGTCGCGCGAGAGCATGGCGCGCCGCCGCGCCCCAAACGCGGCCAGCGCGCGTGCATCCGCCGAGTGCAAGAGCCCGTCGCGCGTGGGCGGAAGGTTGAGCAGGAGCTTGCTGTTGCGCCCCACCGACGTGAAGTAGAGTTCCATCAGGTTGTCGGCGGAGCGAACCTTGTCGTCCTCGGCGGGGTGCCAGAACCATCCGGGGCGAATGGAGACGTCGGTCTCGCCGGGGCGCCAGACGCTGCCATGGGGATCGCCGCGCTGCAGCAACTCGCCGACGCCCGGCGCATCGTAGCCCGCATAGGGGACGCTCGCCGGGTCGATCGTGCTCCAGCACGTCTCGCCGGCGACCCCCTTCTCGTTGCCGATCCAGCGCACGTCGGGGCCGGCATCGGAGAACATGACGGCGCCGGGTTGCAGCCGGCGGACCAGGGCGTGAATGCGCGGCCAATCATAGGCCTGGCGCTTCCCGTTGGGTCCCTCGCCATTGGCGCCATCGAACCAGACTTCGGCCACCGGCCCGTACTGCGTGAGGAGTTCCTCCAACTGTGCGCAGTAGAAGTCCATGTAGCCCGCCCCGCTCCCGTAGCTGGGCTCGTGCCGGTCCCACGGCGAGAGATAGACTCCGAGCTTGAGGCCATCGGCGCGGCAGGCGTCGGCCACCTCGCGCACCACATCGCCCTTCCCGTCGCGCCACGGCGACGATGCAACCGAGTGGTTGGTGCGCCTGGACGGCCAGAGGCAGAAGCCGTCGTGGTGCTTGGCGGTGAGGATCAGCGACCCGAAGCCCGCCTCGCGCGCCACGCGGGTCCAGGCGCGCGCGTCGAAGCGCGACGGGTTGAAGATCGACGGCGATTCCGTGCCGTCGCCCCACTCCTTGTCGGTGAAGGTGTTGACCGTGAAGTGGGTGAAGAGGGAGAGCTCCTCGCGCTGCCAGGCGAGCTGCGCCGGTGTGGGGACCGGACGGGCGGCGCGCGACGCGGCGCCGACAGGCGCAACGCGCGCACGAGCGCCACGGTGCAGGGCCCCGGTGCCAAGCGCGGCCGCGCCCGCGGCACCCGCGGTGATGAGGAAGTCGCGCCGATCCATCCGTGCGCCCCTACCCTTCCGCCGCCGGGTTCCACGCCCCGCGCGCCACCGCGGGGACAAACGCGTCGATGCCGCGCGGCGGGAAGGCGAGCGTGCGCCCCATCTCCGCGCTCTGGTACGCCGCCATGAGGATGCGCACCACGTCGATGCCGTCGTCGAAGGTGAGGCGCGGCTTCTCCTTTCCCAGGAAGGCGCGCACGAAGTGGCGGTTCTCGTCGGTGTAGCCATAGGCGTGGTACTCCTGCGGCACCACCGGCATGACCCCCTGCTCGGCGTTCTGCTTCTCCACCAGGTCCTCGCCCGCCTTTCCCGTCACCTGGCGCGAGAAGAAGAGCTGCAACCCGCTGTCGAGCGACGACCACTTCATGGAGTACTCGGGGCCCAGCAGCTCGGCCGACAGCCGCAATCCGGCGCCGACGAACGACCACGACGTGCTGGCCTCGCCAATCACGCGATGCCCGTCGGCGGTCTCGAACTCGATGGTCATCGAGGCGAAGTCCTCGGACGGGGTGTTGCGATAGTCGACCGCCTTGCCGAAAGTCTGCTTGAGGTGCCTGGCGTACGGCGGGCGGCTCCACTTGAGCGAGGCGATGTGCGCGGTGATGCGCACCGGCTGCACGGTGCGGTACGACTCGCCCGGCTTGGTGAGGAGGTGCCGCACGACGAGCGCCGAGTGGCACATCATGTCGTTGAGGACCCCGCCCCCTTGCAGCTTCCCCTGCCAGAACCACGGTGTATGCGGTCCGCTGTGCTCTTCGGCGGCACGCGCGAGGTAGGGGCGCCCGGTGGTGGCGGCGCCGCGCGCCCAGAGCAGCGCATGCCCGGCCGACACGTGCGGCGCGAAGATCTGGTCCTCGAGATAGCCGTGCATGAGCCCGACCGACTCGACCAGCGCCTTCACCCGCTTGGCCTCGGCCACATTGCGCGCCAGCGGTTTTTCGCAGGCAATCCCCTTGAGCGTCCCTTTCCCGCGGGCGATGGCGTCGACGATTTCCTCGACGTTCTCGATGCGCGCGTGGTTGGGGCCGCAGAGCCAGATGGCGTCGATGGCCGGGTCGGCGACCATGGCCGCAATGCTCTTGTAGGGGCGGGCGGCGCCGACGTCGAGCTCACGGGCCAGCGACGCGGCGCTGGCGGCGCTGCGATGGTTGGGGCTCCACACGCCGAGGACATCGGCGTCACGCACACCGCGCCATCCTTGGATGTGGAAGCGCGTGATGAAGCCGGAGCCTACGAAAGCCACGCCGAGGGACATGAGAGAAGACGGGAAGACGAGAAGACGAGAAGACGAGGGGGGCGGGGGGGGGCGGGAGGTTGGGGGAGTGCTATGGGGTGGCGGTGGGGGTGGTGCGGCGGATGGCTCGGCCGACGAGGATCGTGATGTTGTCGCGGCCGCCGCCATCGAGGGCGTCCTGCAGCAGCGCGTTGCACGCCTCGCGCGCCGAGGTCATGGCGAGGAGGCGATCGCGGATGCGCTCGTCGCTCACATGGCGGGTGAGGCCGTCGCTGCACAGCAGGTGCACCATCCCCCACTCGTTCTGTACACCGGTCACCACCGGCGTCGATTGCTCGCCACCGATCGCGCTGGCCAGCACGTTGGAGAAGCGTGCGATCTTCTGGTCGGTGCGGGTCAGCACGCCCATGTCGATGAGTTCCTGCGCGATGGTCTGGTCGCGCGTGACCTGCGTGAGGACGCCGTCGCGCATGAAGTAGTAGCGCGAATCGCCCACCTGCAGCAGGTAGATTCGGGGCCAGACGCCCAGATAGAGCGTGAGCGTCGTCGCCATCCCCTTGCGCCCGGGAAGCGCAGCGCTGCGTGCGTTGAGCTCCTCGTGTACGCGCAACGCCGCCGCTTCCAGCGTGCGGCGGAAGGTCTCATCGTCGCCGGCATCGGCGGTGTAGAAGCACTGGGCACTGTCGCTCACATAGCGCGAGACGGCGTCGAGTGCGAAGCGCGACGCTTCCTCGCCGGCCATTCCGCCACCGACGCCATCGGCAACCATTGCCAGGAAGGCGAGGCGATCCGTTTCGCGCGTCGTCCCGCTGGTTTCGGGGAGCGACGTGAGGTGCACGCGCATCTGGCGGTGCAGCGAGGCCACCAGGAAGTGATCCTGGTTCTCCGGGCGCACCTTGCCGGGGTGCGTGAGGCCAAAGACGTCGATCTCGTCGTCGCGCGGCTTGCGGACGACGCCGAGTTCGATGGCGTGCTCCTCACTGGTCGCCATGGCCGTCTCCATTGGTTGGCGCGGGGCGCACTACGGGCTGGTCCCCACCAGCGCCTGGTACACCAGCGTGGGGAAGCGATCCCGGATGTCGGTACGGTTGGGAATCTGCTGCACCATGAAGACGACGACCAGCTTCTCCTTGGGGTCGACGCGATAGGACGAGCCGTAGGCTCCGCCCCAGCCGTACGTCCCCTGTGCGCTGAGGCCATTCGCGCCGAAAGCATCGGTCGTCTCGAAGCCGAGTCCGAAGCCGAGTCCAGCGGAGGAATGCAGGGTGCCAACGAGATTCGTCGTCATGAGCTGGACCGTGCGTGGGGCGAGGATGCGTACACCGTCCAGTTCGCCGCCGTTGAGGAGCATTTGCAGGAAGCGGGCGTAGTCGCGCGCGGTGGAGACGAGCCCAGCGCCACCGGCAAACGAGCGCCGCGGTCCGTCGACGTAGTGTCCCTGGCCGCGGGCGCCATCGGCGGCGCGCACCACGGTCCCGTCGCCGCCGCTGCCGTAGACCGCGGTGAGGCGGTTGCGCTTGGCCGCCGGGACGTAGAAGAAGGTGTCGGTCATGCCTAACGGGGCGGTGATGCGGTCGGCGATGTAGGCGTCGAGCGCCATCCCCGACGCCTTCTCCACCACGCACCCCAGGATGTCGGTGTTGTAGCCGTAGACCCACGCCTCACCCGGCTGGGCCACGAAGGGGAGCGACGCCAGGCGCTCCATCGTCTCGCAGACCGGCTCGTCCTTGTCGGCGGTGTACCAGCCGAAGCCGGCGGCGGGGCCCAGGCCACGCGCTTCGTACAGTTTGGCCACGTGCGACTCGGTCCCGTAGGAGATCCCGGCCGTATGCGTGAGGAGGTCGCGGATGGTGATGGCGCGCCTGGCGGGGACAATTGCCACGCCGGTGTCAACCTTGACGGCGACCGTGGTGCGCGCGTAGGCGGGGAGGTAGCGCGACACCGGGTCGCTGAGGGCAATCTTCCCTTCCTCGACGAGGGTCATGATCGCCACGCTGGTGATGGCCTTGCTCTGCGAGGCGATGCGGAAGAGCGCGTCGGGGGTCATGCGGCGCCCCGCCTCCATGTCGCCCCACCCCACCGCCTTCTCGTACGCCACGCGCCCGTTGCGCAGCACGAGCGCCACCGCGCCCGCAACCTTGTGCTCGTCGACAAACGACTGCAGGAAGCGATCGATGCGCGCCAGGCGCTCGGCCGAGAAGCCGTTGCTTCCCTTTGCGGCTGCCGGTTGTGCGGGACGCCAGAACGGACGCGTCGCTTCTCCCTTGGCCGTGGACGCCGACTGCGCGGTTGCCGGTCGCGCCAGGAGCGGCGCGAGCGCCGACGCCAAGGCAAGGAATGCCGCAGCGTGGCGTGCGGCGCCGGCGCATCGCCGCGCGGAGGCGCCAGGTGCAACGTTGGCCATCGGGTGCGAGCGCGAATGGGGCGATGACATGGCGAACCGGTGCGTGTACGGGTGGGAGGCGCGTTATCCCTTGGGGGCGCGAATGCGGATGAGCCCTTCCTGCGCGACCGACGCCACGAGGACTCCGCCTTGCGTGTAGATCGAGCCACGCACGAAGCCGCGCGCCCCCGCGGCAGCCGGCGAGTCCATCACATACAGCATCCACTCGTCGGTGCGGAAGGGGCGGTGCATCCACACCGAATGATCCAGCGAGGCGATCTGCAACGATCGCGACCGGAAGGCGACGCCGTGCGGACCGAGCGCCGTGGGGAGAAGCCCGTAGTCCGACGCATAGGCGAGGACGGCCTGATGGATGATCTGGTCGTCGGGGAGCCTGCCAATCACGCGGAACCAGACCTGTCGCGACGCCGGCCGCACCTCGGCATCGAACGGGTCGTTGGGGGTCACGGGGCGAAAGTCGATCGGGCGGTCCTGCGTGAGCACCGGGCGCAGCGACTCCGGGATGCGGTCCGCCATCTCGCGGATGAGCGAGAGTTCCGGCGCCAACTCGTCGGGCGCTACCACTTCGGGCATCGGCTGCTGGTGTTCCATCCCCGGTTCATCCACATGGAACGAGACCGAGAGATTGAAGATCGCCTGCCCGTGCTGGATGGCGGTCACGCGCCGCGTGGTGAACGAGTTGCCGTCGCGCAGGCGGTCGACGAAGTAGACGATCGGCGCGGCCAGGTCGCCGGGGAGGATGAAGTAGCCGTGTACCGAGTGCGCCTCGCGCTCTCCCTCGACGGTGCGCCGCGCGGCGACGAGTGCCTGGGCAAACACCTGCCCGCCAAAGACGCGTCCCGTCCCCAGGTTGCGATTGCGTCCGCGATAGATGTTGACCTCGAGCGGTTCGAGGTCGAGCAGGGCCAGCAGTTCTTCGGTCGCGGATGACATGGCGAGGCGTGAGGATTTCGGGGAGGTCGATGGCGAACATACCGACCGCCCCCGCTCGCGCGCCACGCCCCGTGCGAGCCAGCCGGCGCACACTGGGAGGTCGTCGGTGGCGAGCGCCTGTGCGGTGTCTGTCCGCGCGTGGGAACCGCAGTCTATCCCCCGGAGTAAGGGTTTAGATTGCGACGCCGAAACTTGAGGAAGCCATGATGCGGTCCGCCCCTTCGACATCCTTGCTGCGCCACCGCCTGCGATCGCTGATCGTGGCCGGAGGCGTTGCCGTCGTGTCGCAGGGGCCGCTGGCCGCGCAGGCACCGCTTGCCGCGCAGCCGCCGGCGACGGGGAGCGTGGCGCGCGCGCTCGCCTTTGGGATCGGCGAGAGCATGGTCTACGACGTGAAGTTCGGGCTGTTCAACGTCGGGACGGCGCGCATGGAAGTGGTGGGGCTCGACACCGTTCGCGGGCGCAAGGTGTGGCACACGAAGCTGGAGATCACCGGGGGCATTCCCGGCTATCGCGTGCACGACGTGCTGGAGAGCTGGATCGACGTCGAGACGTTCAACTCGCTGCGGCATCGGCAGGCGACGGTCGAGGGGAAGCGCGAACGCACCAGGGTCTACGACATCTTTCCCGAGCGCGGCGTCTATCGCGAGCAGGGCAAGGGGGAGTTCCCCACGGTGACCAACCCGCTCGACGAGGGGGCGTTCATCTTCTTCGTGCGCAACCAACCGTTGGAAGTGGGAAAGCAGTACGACTTCCCGCGCTACTTCATCCCCGACCGCAACCCTGTCACCGTCATCACGGCGCGCAAGGAATCGCTCACGGTGCCGGCGGGGACGTTCCAGACGATCGTCATCAAGCCGATCATCAAGTCCAAGGGGGTCTTCTCGAAGAACGGACGCGCCGAGATCTGGTTCACCGACGACGACCGGCGGCTGATGGTGCGGATGGAGACGCACGTCGTCTTCGGGACGATCTCGTTGCAGCTCCGCGAGTTCTCGCAAGGCGCCACGCCCTGAGGGCGAGTGGCGGGGTAGCCAGCGGCGCGGAGGAGTGACGCCGCGCCGAAGCCGCTAGTACGGCAACCCGACCGAGAGCCCGACCGCGCGCGGCGTCACCAGCGGCGACCAGGTGAAGCCCCGCTTTCCGCGTGTTGGGGTCGGCGCGAGCTCCGAGGCGCTCCCCCCCGGTGACAGCTGCGCCCGCCCGCGCGCCACGGTGACGCGCGCCACGCCACCGCCAATCAGGAGCGCCAGCGGGTAGTCGCTCGCCCAATGCACCCCGTTGTTGACCATCGCGAAGCCGAGCACGGTCATCAGCGAGTAGCCTAACGGGCGCACGAACTTCTTCTCCGGATAGTTGAGGGCCACGATCTCCACGGTCGACATCGCGGCCGCCATGTGCCCCGAAGGCATGGCGTCGTAGGCGGGGACGTTGTCGTTGTAGTCGCCCAGGCTGGGAAAGGGGCGCCAGCGCCCGCGCGGCTGCGTGGCCTCGTTGGGCGTCTGCCGGCCAAACGAGCGCTTGAGCAACTGCGTGTACACGCCGAGCGACACCAGCCCCGAGGTGATCTCGCTGGCGGTGGTGCGCGCGCGGTGGTCGTCGTTGCGCATCCCGTGCACGAGGAAACCGCCGGCCACGAGGAGGTCGGTGGTGCCGTCGCCCAGGAAGTACAGCGCGGAGCCGAGCGTGCTGGGGATGGGGAGCTTCATCCCCGCAAAGCGCACGTTGATGGAGGGGTGATTGGGCGGGAGGCCAACGTGCCGCGCCACCATGCGCGTCTTGTCGACCAGGTAGTCGTCGGCGGCATAGAGCGCGGCGGTGCTCACCGCCACCACCCCCCACTCGGCCAGGTTGGAGGGGCGCAGGCCGAGCGTGAAGGTCCCCCCCACCGTGGGCGGGATCTCGCGCAGCATGCGCAGGCGCACCGGCCGGCGGTACTCGTACACGCCGTGCACGCCAAGGTCGACGCGCTGCGCGCTGCCGCGCACGTTGGTGGGGCGCCGGGGGAGGGTGTCGGATGGCGCACCAATGGCGGCCGCGCGCGACGCTTCGAGCGAATCGGCCACGACGCGCGCGCCAGATGCAACGCCGGTGTCGGGCGGTGGATTCTGCGCACCGGCGGTGGCTCCGGCGACAAGTCCGGCGGTGACGAGGCGGGAGAGAAGCACGCGGCGTTTCATGAAAGCCGCCACCTGGAGCCAGCACCGACGCGCGTCCCGTTCATCCTGCCTGCCTCCGCGCGTCATGCGCACCGCTGTCCTGCTCGAGTGAGGCCTAACGACCGCCAGCGTGCCAGGAGAGCGCCTGCATCCCGCTCAACGTGCCGAGTGCCGCGCCGGTCACCACGTCGCTGGGCCAATGGGCGTTCTGGTACATGCGCGCCAGCCCCACGGTCCCCGCGGCGCCGTAGAGTGTGGTGCGGATGAGCCACTTCTTCGAAGGATAGCGCCCAGACAACTCGCGCGAGAGCACGGTGGCCAGGGCGAAGGCGGCGCTCGTGTGTCCCGAGGGGAACGACGACCGGCGGGCGTCGAAGAAGCCGCGCCCCGGGTAGTACTGATCGGGATCGTTGGGCGAGGCGTTGGGGCGCGAGCGCCCCACGAGTCCCTTGATGCCGATGGTGAGGGCACCGCTCAGCATCACCGCCTGCGTCGATTCCATCCCGATGTGCTCCACCACGTCGTGCCCGGTCACGGCGCCGCCGGCCCACAGGAGCGTTCCCACGGTGAGGGGGACGAATCCGCCGAGCGAGGCGCAAAGCACCGACGCCCGGCGCGTGGCGCCGTCAGGGGAACGAAAGCGCCCGATCTCGCGCATCACCGGCTCGTCGATGAGCGACACGGCGGCCGATGCGCCCACCGCGAGGAACGAGTTGCGCACGAAGCGCGGGGCGCCGCGCGCCACCGACAGCGCGTGCAGCGACAGGATGGCCGGCGGGTCGATCTGCAGCCCGGATTGCACCTGGCGGATGGAGTCGCCGCTGAACCCGAGCCCGCGGAGGGCAAGGATCGACGCCTGTGCGGAGACCGACTGGGCGAAGCACATGCCGCCAGCAAGAACGACCGCACGCATCAATCGCGACATCCATCCTCCGGGAAGAGGTACTCACCATCTCAGGAAGGGCGACGGCTCCAGGCAGGCGCCGCGCACCGGCGCGCCGGCGACCATCGGTGCGTTGGCTGCACGCATGCCGCAGCCGGTAACGAGGCGGGGACAAACTGCGGCAACAAGGGACGATCCGCGAGGGGTCAGCCGCCACATGACGGTTACCATCCCGTCCCCTCGCGCCCCCCTCCCCCAGCACAGATCAGACGCCGGGCACCAGCTGCACGTCAATTCGCCCGATGGACCGCGCTACCGGTCGCTCATTCCCTGTGAGGGGAGACACCAGGTGTGCCCCCCTCCCCGATCCGCACAGGTTGGGGAAGCGCTAAGAACGCAGCGGGGTCACTTCTTGAGGGCGTGCCAGACGTCCGAGTAGTCGTCGGTCCAGACGCGGGAGCTGGCAGAGGGGGCCAGGACCGACCACCCCGCGTCGCGCACGAGGGGGGCCAGCGTGTGGGCGCTCGCCGCCATCGCCACCCAGCGCGAGGCGTAGATCAACTGCGACTTCTCCTTCTCGGTCACGTCGCGGTTGCCCGAGGCGCCGGCCAGGCGAGCGTCGCGCGCCAACTCCACCAGGACGGGCTCCAGCTCCAGGTACCGATTGCTGATGTGAAAGGCGACGACGCCGCCCTGTCGCAGCTTCCGGGTGTAGAGCTGCAGCGCCTCGCGCGTCATCAGGTGCACGGGGATCGCGTCCGAGCTGAAGGCGTCGAGCACGATGAGGTCGAGCGACGAGTCGGGGGCGGCGGCCAGCGAGAGGCGCGCATCGCCGAGCACGATGCGGACATCGGGCTGGCACAGGCGCAGGTAGGTGAACAGCTGCGGATGGGTTGCCAGCGAGACGACGAGCGGGTCGATCTCGTAGTAGGTCCAGCGCTCGCCGGCTCGCGCGTAGCAGGCGGTGGTCCCGGTTCCCAGCCCCACCAGCGCCACGTCGCGCGCGCGCGTGCTGTCGGTCGCCAGCCGGAAGATGTCGCCCAACGGTCCTTCGCGGTGGTAGTAGGTGAGCGGCTCCTTCTTGCGGCTGGCGAGGCGCGCCTGTCCGCCGTGCGTGGTGGTGCCATGCTGCAGGACGAGGAACTGCGAGTACTGACGCACCCTGTACACACCGTAGAAGGAGCGCCCCTGGTAGATGGTATCGCTCTCGGCGCGGAGTCCCAGGTCGGTGCCCAGGTAGAGGGCGGCGGCGCCCAGGGCGAGGCGCAACGGCCGCTTGTAGAACGTTGCCGCTGCCAGCGCCGTGGCGCCGAGGAAGGCATAGAGCGTGTAGTCGCCCCACTTCCCCGAGGGGAGGGGGAGATCAGAGCCAAGGACGACGACACCAAGGATGAGGAGCGGGCCGACGACATCGAAGATGGCCGCGCGCCGCGGCGACCCCACGGTGTTCCACATGGGGCGCAGCGCCAGCGCCACGATCATCGCAAAGGGATACTCGATGACGCTGTCGTAGAGGATGGGGGCGAGCAGGACGTTGAAGACGCCGCCCAGCAGTCCGCCGAGCGAGATCCAGAGGTAGTACTCGGTGAGGAACTCCGCGCGCGGGCGGGCATCGGCCAGCTCGCGATGGCAGGCCAGCGCCATCACGAAGAACGTCACCAGGTGCAACGTGGCGACGGCCGCGAGATGCGACGCCGGGTTGGCGCCGATGCTGAGCATGAGCCCCAGGGCCAGGAAGACCTGGAGGAAGAGGACATGCCGCCGGTTGAGGAGCGGGCGCCGGGCGAAGACCAGGACGAAGGTGAGGAGGTACAGCGCCAGCGGGACAACCCACAGGAAGGGGACCGAGGCGATGTCGGTACTGAGGTACGTGGTGACGCCGAGGAGGAGCGACGACGGGGCGAAGGAGAGGAGGACCCAGCGCAGTCGCCAGGCGCGCGTGGGGACGAGGGTGGGGACGCGGGTGGCGACTAGTCTGCCTGTGGGGGCGGTCTCGCTGCCCAATGGAGCATCCGTGCTTTCATTCGCGTTCGCGGGCGCATCCGCCGGCGAGCGCGAGCTCTCACCGGCGCGCCACGCCGCGATACCCGCGGTCGCCAGCAGGGCGAGCAGCACGCCGTAGCCCCACGCCCACTGCACCCCCTGCTCCCCCAGCCGCAACGAGGGTTCGATGAGCGTGGGATAGGCGAGGAGTGCGGCAAAACTCCCCAGGTTGCTGGCCACGTAGAGGAAGTACGGGTTCCCTGCCAGGCGATGCCGCGTCCCGGCAAACCATCGTTGCAGCATCGGCGCCCCTGCCGCCAGCAGCACGAATGGCGCACCCAGCGTGGTGGCGAGGAGTGAGAGGAGCCACCAGATCGCGGCGCCCGTCCCGCTCGTGGGGGGGCGAACCGCGCCAATCGTTATGGGAAGGGTGCTGGCCGCCAGCGCGAGCAGTGCCACGTGCAGCACCGCCTGCCGGGGCACGGAGAGCCATCGCGTGGTGAGGTAGGTATACAGGTAGCCGACCAGCAGCGCCGCCTGGAAGAAGAGGAGGCAGGTGTTCCACACCGCTGGTGTCCCGCCTAACAAGGGGAGCACGAGCTTGGTGAACATGGGCTCCACCACGAACAGGAGCGCCGCGTTCAGGAAGGTGGCGACCGCGAACAGGGCCACGAGGGCGTTCGCCGCTACAGGCATGGGGCGGGGTGGAGTGAGCGCAGCGCGAAGGGTGGACAGGTCGGCGTCGCGCGCTGCATCGTAATCCCGCGTCCTGCGCCCGGCCACCCGACACCCGACCCGCGGGTCACATCAGCCGGCCGCAACCCCTTTCCCTCGCCACGTTCCGCGCGCCACCGATGACATCCGACGCTTTCGCCGAACGGGGCCCGGTTCCCCCCTTCCCGCCACCGCTTCTCTACGCGCTCCCGCTACTGGGTGGCTACGTGCTCCACCGGTGGCGCCCCTTCCCGTTTCTTCCGGGCGCGGTGTCACTCGTTGCCGGTGTGATCCTCGTCGCCTTGGGTCTGGTCGGCATCCCCGCGCTCCGCGCCATGCGGCGCTCGGGCACCTCCCCGCTTCCGTGGCATCCCGTATCCGCCCTCGTGACCGATGGTCCGTATCGACTGACGCGCAACCCGATGTACGTCGGGATGACGCTTCTGTACCTGGGCGGGTCCGCGCTCATGAACTCGGCGTGGCCGCTCGCCTTTCTCCCCGTGATCCTCTTCGTGATGAATGCGCTGGTGATACCGCGTGAGGAGCGGCACCTCGCCGAGCGCTTCGGCGAGCCATACCTGGACTACTGCCGCCGGGTGCGACGTTGGATATGACGGCGAGACGCGCGAGCGCCTAACGCGCGACCTTGTTCCCGGCGATCCACACGGAGTGGATGCGCCGCACGTTGGAGATGTTGGCCATCGGGTCGGCGTCCAGGACGATGAAGTCGCCCCACTTCCCCGCCTCGAGCGTCCCCAGGTCGCGATCGAGCTGCATGCAGCGCGCGGCGTCGCGCGTGGCGGCGGTGAGCACCTGCCGGGGAGTCAGCCCCGCCTGTGCCATGAGTTCCAGCTCCATCAGCTCGAAGTAGCCCTGGAAGCGCCCCACCGGGCCGGTGTCGGTTCCCATGGCGATGGTCACCCCTGCATCGGACAGCGTCTTCAGGTTGCGGCTGGCGACTGCGAGCGCCGCCTTGTAGCGATGCGCCGCCGGGCTGCGGCGCATCGCCTCCTGCCGCGCCGGCTCCTGCACCGTGGCCATCCACGCGCGGTTGGCGTGCGTGAGGAAGAGCGAGTCGCGGAAGAAGTCGGGGGTGGACTCGTAGACAAAGGTCGACACCTCGCGCATGAGGGTCGGGCTCACGCACACCTGTCGCTGCTTGAGCTGGGCGATGACCTCGGCGTCCACGTCCGCGTCGCGAATGCTGTGGGCCACGAGGTCGGCGCCGTCCGCGAGGAGCGCCTTGGCATCGCCGAGGTAGAAGAGGTGAGCCGCCAGGCGCAATTCGTGCTTGTGCGACTCGTCGATCACGGCGCGCGCGACCTCGGCCGGCATCTTCGTCGTCGTCCCCAGGTTGTCGTCGACGCGGATCTTGGCGATGTCCACGTGCTGCGCCGCGACGGCCGCCACCTGCGCGCGCGCCTCGTCAGGCGTCGTGGCGGTGATCACCGGCCCCGCCAGGTAGACGCGGGAGCGCGCCAGCGTCGGTGTGTCCTGCGAGCGCCGCGCCGCAAAGACATCGGCCGGCTCTCCACCGAGCGAGTACACGGTCGTGACGCCGTAGGCGGCATACGTCTCCAGGTCGCGCGCGCCGTTCACGTGTCCGTGCGCGTTGACCAAACCCGGGATCACGACCTTGCCGTCGAGCGCGATTCGCTGCGCGCCAGCCGGCACCGCAACGCGCGCCGCCGGCCCCGCGGCAATGATGCGTCCGTTTCTCACGACGATGGTCGCATTCGGGACGGGAGGGCGATCGGTGCCATCGATCAGGCGCACCCCCGTGAAGGCGCGCGTCGTTTCCTGCGATTGCGCCGCAGCGTGTCGCGGGGAGATGGCAAGCGCGCCGCAACCGAAGAGGACGACCGCTGTGGCGGCGATGTGGCGAAGCGACATGGGACCGGTGGTAGGGGCGTCAGGTGCAACGCGTCTCGAGGGGCGAGGGCGCGGCGTCTCGTCCCAGCGGGACGAGCCGGTGCGCGCAGGAGGATGGGGTCGCGCACCGGGCCCTGCAAGCAGGTCCAACCAACCAGCGCCTTCGTGTGTCCAACCGCGGTCGCCCGATCGTGGAGTAATCGCCATGAAGTCTCTCTCTACTGCCGTTGCCGTCGCCGCGCTTGGCGCCGTCGCCGCGCTTGGCGCTGTCGCGGCGGGCGCGTTGGCGCAGTCGCCAACCATCCGCGACGCTTCGCCCGCGGAGGTCACGTCCAGGGGGCGCGGCAGTGCGCGCGACGCGAGTGTTTCATCGGCCATCGCGGTGCGCACCGTGCAACCGCTTCGTATAGATGGCGTGGGCGATGACGCGGTATGGCTCGCCGCGCCGCGCGTCTCCGACTTCCGGCAATTCGAACCCAAGGTCGACGCCGAAGCCCGCTTCAGGACGGAGTTCCAGGTCGCCTTCGATGCGCGGAATCTCTACGTCTTCGTGCGCATGTTCGATCCGCACCCCGACAGCATCATGCACGCGTTGTCGCGGCGCGACGTGCGCGGTCCGTCGGACCAGGTCAAGCTCCTCATCGACTCGTACGACGACAAGCGCACGGGCTACGAGCTGGCGGTGAACCCTGACGGGGTCAAGCGCGACTTCGCGATGAGCAACGACACCGACGAAGACGATTCGTGGAACGGGATCTGGGACGTAGCGACGACGATCGACTCGTTGGGATGGACGGCCGAGTATCGCATTCCGCTCTCACAGCTGCGCTACGCCCCGGCCAGCGAGCACACATTCGGCTTCGGCATCTGGCGCGACATCGAGCGGTATCGCGAGCGGGTGGCGTGGCCGGCGTACGTCCCCACGCGCAACGGGCTCGTCTCGCAGCTGGGGCGGCTGACTGGGCTCGCCGGGATCACCAGCGCCCGCCGCCTCGAAGTCACGCCATACATCGTGACCAAGAACCTCCAGCGCGTGAAGCCTAACGACCCGTACGCGCGCGGACAGGACGTCGAGATCGGGGGCGACCTCAAGTTCGGGATCACCCCCAACATCACGCTCGACGCCACCGTGAACCCGGACTTTGGCCAGGTCGAGGCCGACCCGGCGGTCCTCAACCTCTCGGCCTTCGAGGTCTTCCAGAGCGAACGCCGCCCCTTCTTTGTCGAGGGGACCGGGCTGTACCAGTTCCAGCTCAACTGCTACATCGTGGTCGACTGCAGCACCAACGAGGGGCTCTTCTACTCGCGCCGTATTGGCCGCTCGCCCGTGCTGCGCGACACCTATGGCGACGCGAGCACGCCCACGTCGACGCCGATCGCCGCCGCCGCCAAGCTTACCGGGCGCACCAGGGGCGGGCTCGCCTTTGGCCTGCTCGAGGCGGTCACCGAGCAGGTGAGTGGGGCGCAGGCGCGCGTGGTGGAGCCGCGCACAAACTACGCCGTGCTGCGCGCGCAGCAGGACCTGCGCGGCGGGAACGCCGGGGTCTCGCTCATCGGCACGGCGGTGAATCGTTCGCTCGACGGCGGGAGCGCTCCCTTCCTGCACGCCAGCGCCTACGCGGGTGGCGCGACGGCCCGCAGCCGATTCCACAACGGCGAGTACGAGTTCAACGCGCAGGTCACCGCCTCGCGCGTTGCCGGTTCGCGCGAGGCGATGTGGCGCACGCAGCGCAGCCCCGTGCACTACTACCAGCAACCGGGCGACGAGCTCACGGTGGACTCGTCGCGCACCTCGCTCGGCGGGCACGCCGAGCAGCTCAAGTTCGGGAAGTACGGCGGCGGGATCACACGCTTCGAGACGTCACTCGTCAGGCAGTCGCCGGGCTTCGAGGTGAACGACATTGGCTTCCTGCGCCGCGCCGACATCACCGACTGGAGCAGCTGGGCCGCGCTCTCCTTCCGCAATGCACGCGGCATCTATCGCTGGGCGCAGCTCAACATCAACCATTGGGAGCGGTGGAACACGTCGGGCACGCGGCTGGACAACGCCGTGAACATGAACGGGCACATGGGGCTCAACAACAACTGGGACGTGCACCTGGGCGGCACCTTCGCCGGGCTCACGCCGAGCTATTGCGACCGGTGCACCCGAGGAGGGCCGGTCCTGCGCCAATCGGCCGGCTTCTACCCGTGGGGCGGCGTCAATACCGATAGCCGCCGTACCGTGTCGGGGGGGCTGTGGGTCAACATGCGTCTCACCGACGAAGGGAAGTCGTACGGCACGTCGCTCTCGCCATACCTCAACCTGCGTGTCTCCACGCGGCTGCAGGCCGGGCTGCAGCTCAATCACTCGCAGCAGCACGACAACACGCAGTGGTACGGGAACTTCGTCGACACGCAGGGGGGCACGCACTACACCTTTGCGCACCTCGACCAGCGCACGGTCTCGATGAGCACCCGGGTGAACTACACCGCGACGCCCAACCTGACCTTCGAGTTCTACGGCGAGCCGTTCGCCTCGTCGGGGAGCTATGACAACGTGCGCGAGGTGAGCGGCACCCCCGGCGCCGAGAGCTACGACGATCGGTTTCGCGCGTACCTCCCACCCTCCGGCGCCACGTCGTCGTTCCGCTACACGCAGCTGCGCACCAACACGGTCATCCGGTGGGAATACCGCCCGGGCTCGACGCTCTTCCTCGTCTGGACGCAGGGACGCCAGGACGACTCGGACACGGGGCGACGGCAGTCGTGGGGGCGCGACTATCGCGACCTCTTTGCCCTGCACCCGGACAACACCTTCCTCGTCAAGCTCGCCTACTGGTTCGATCGTTAGGCTCGGCGGCTGCAACTGTCCAGGCGTGAGTCAGGCCAGGGTGAGGAACTCCTCCTTGACCCACCGCTGCTCGGAGCCGATGCGGCACCACCCGTCCTGTCGCTCGTGCACGAAGACCTCCTGCCCCTTGCTCAACCACGCGAGCTTGGTGAAGGTGGCCGCGGGACCGTTGCGCACGTTGAGCGTGTCGCTGCGAACCGTGGCCCGCACCACCGGCGTGACGAAGCGCTCCGATACCCACTCGTCGCGCCCCGCCGAGATCTTCACCCACCCGTCGCGCGACTCGAAAACGCGCAGCACGCTCCCCAGCCGCACCGTGTTCACCTTGTCGAACGAGGTGCCGGGACCGGAACGCACGTTGAGCGTTGGCGAGTTGACGCTGCCATACGTCATCCCCGCCGGCGGTTGCGGTGGCGCAGCCCGCCCCGGCATGGCATTGCGCACGAGCGGATAGAACGAGCGCTGCGCGTTCTCCACCATGTTGCCGCCAAAGAAGGCGGTCCCCGGACACGTCTTGGTGTTCCCCGCGCCGTTGGTGCGTGCGCCGGTGTCCAGGTGAAACCAGTGATGGTACACCACGCGATCGGCGTTGACGGGGATCGCGAAGCGCTTGCATACCGCGGCGCTGAACCGGATGATCGTGTCGCGATGCGCCGGCGACATCCGGTCACGCCCGGTGTCGAAGTTGCCCAGGTGCTCCACGCAGATGGCGTTGGCGTTGTTCCCCTTGATGCACGCCGGCGTTTGCTCCAGCGATCGCCCCGTCATCACCATCCCATCGGGAAAGGTGGTGAAGTGCTGCCCGATGTCGCCCCAGCCATTGTTCACCACGTGATGGTGCTTCATCCCCTGCTGCAGCTCGAAGTGGTTGCCCCCGGAGAACGACCGATAGTTCGGCGACCACGTATGGTGCTGCTGCAGCGTGAGCACCGTGCGCGCGAGTTGCAGCCGCGCGATCCAGCCCTCGAACTCGGCGAGGGTCATCAGCGTGAACCCAAAGCGTGTTTGCATGGCGGGACACTGCACGGCGCGCCAGCCGCCAGCAAGCGGCCTCGGGCATTTGCCGACCCGTCAGGCGTGCGACGGACGGATGTCGACGGTGATGTTGCGCCAGCGCCCCTGGCGGAAGCGCCAGATCGAGAGCACGCAACGCGTCACGTGGCCGGCCAGGATCGCGCGCCAGATGTCCCACGGGTCGAGCGTCGAGACGCGCTGCACCACCCAACAGATCCCCAGCGGGATCAGGATCTGCGACACGATGGAGATGTAGAGCGGCGAACGCGTGTCGCCCGTCCCCTGCAACCCGCCGGTGTACGTGAGTGCCACGGCGATGAAGACGCCCGAGATGCTCAGGTAGCGCAGCAACTGTACTCCCAGCGCCACGACCTCCGGGTCGTTCATGCCGAACATGCCGAGCAACTGTCGCGGGATGAGGACGAAGAGGAGGCCGATGAGCGACGCCCCCACCGCGGCGATGCGCGCGGCCTCGAAGGCCGATCGTTCGGCGCGATCCGCATCGCCGGAGCCGAGGCTCTGCCCCGCAACGGTCGCCACCGCCCCCGTGAGACCGGTGGCGGTCCACGTGATGAACGAGAAGAGCTCGGTGTACGCCACGGCGTACGCGGCCTGCGCCTGCCCGCTCACGGCTAACGATCCGATGAAGCCAAGGAGCATCACGCCGCCCACGTTCATCGCCACCCCCTGCACGCCGCTGGGCAAGCCAAAGCGGAACAGCGCGCGCACGATGTCCCACTCGATCCGGAACCCCTCGCCGCGCGGAAAGCGCACCACCCACGTCCCGCTCCAGAGCTTGTACGCCGAGTAGAGGGCAATGCTCCCCGTGGCAATCGCCGTACCCATCGCCGCGCCCTTGGTCCCGAAAGCGGGAATGGGGCCGAGCCCCTGGATGAGGATGACGTTGAACGTGATGTTGAGCGCGGTGAGCGCGATGCCTAACCGCAGCGGCGTGCGGGCGTCGCCCGCGGAGCGCAGCGCCCCGCCCACCATGTAGAAGAGGAGCATCCCCACACCAAAGACGAACATGATGCGCAGGAACGGCAGCGCCTCGGCGCGCACGTTGGGGGCGGCGTTCACCAGCGAGAGGAGGTGCGGCGCCGCGAAATACCCGATGGGAGCCAGCACGCCGAGCGAGAGCCCGACCGCCACCAGGAACGCCTGCAGCACCGTGCGGTTGACGCGCTCCACGTCGCGCGCACCGGCAAAGCGCGCCACCAGCACGCTCATCCCGATGAAGAGCGACGAGATGAAGGCGATGACCACCAGGTAGATCTGGAGCGAGACGCCGATGGCGGCGTTGCCGGCGTAGCCGACAAAGTGCCCAACGAGCGCGTGGTCGATGACCCCCTGCAACCCACCAATGACATTCTGCAGCATGGTGGGCCAGGCGATGCGCCAAACCGCGGGAAGCAGCGGCCCCTCGACGATGCCACGGTCAAAGGCGTCCTTTCCGCGAGCCGCGGAGGTCGACGGTGCGCTCATGAGGAGGGGGGCGCCAGCCGACCGTTACTGCGCGCGCTTGCCGGTGAAGGTGGCGCTCCCCATGCCGCCCATCTCGAGCGTCCCCTTCATGTTGTCCTTGTCGACCAGGACGCCGCTGAACTCGAAGTCGGGCATCCCATCGGCCCCCTTCATCGCGAACTTGATGGTGTCGCCCTTCACCGTCCCTTCCACGGCGCGCGACCCCAGGCGCTGCGACTCATACGTCCCGGTGACTTTCTCCCCCTCCTGCTTGAGCGTCACGGTCGGGTAGCCGGTCCCGTTCTCGGTGGTGACGGCAAACGACCACTTGCCGGTAACATCGATCGCCTTGGCCTGCGCCGCGATCGAGTCGGGAACGGTACCGGCGAACAGGAAGGCAACGAGGGCGAGGAGGAAGCGAAGGCGCGTCATGACATGAGGCGTGCAAAGGTGAATCGGGCGCAGCAACGGCGGTGAGTCGTGCCCGGGAATGCTAACCGCGTGTACGGAGTGCGCACTACAGGCCATCCACTACAGGCCCCACCCATGAATGGTCGCGCGCGGGACGAGACGTCGCAGCCAGGCGCCGCTAGCCGCTCGAGATCGCATGGACCGCGCGCCCCGCGACCGATGTCTCCACGACGCGAATGTCCTTGATGGTGGTGGGATCGACGTCGTGCGGATCGTTCTCCAGCACCACGAAGTCGCCCCACTTCCCGGCGGTGATGGATCCCTTGGTCGACTCCTCGTACGACGCGTGCGCGCCATGGATCGTCGCGATGCGCAGCGCCTCATCGACGGTGACCTTCTGGTTGGCCCCCCATTCACGCGCGCGATAGTCGCGACGGGTCACCATGCTCTGCAGCGCCATCAGCGGCTCGAAGGGGCCAGGGCCGTAGTCCGACGCCCCCGGGACGACGATCCCCATGTCGAGGAACGATCGGTGGGCGAACATCCAGCGCATCTTCTCGTCGCCGTACGCGCCCCACTTCTCGCCATGGTAATAGATGTAGGTCCAGAACGGGGTGGGAATCGACCCGGTGGACTTGATGCGTCGCAGCAGCTCGGGGTTCACGAGCGAACAGTGCTCGATGCGGTGACGGCGGTCGGGGTGCGGCCAGCGCGCCAGCGCGCGTTCGTAGGCGGTGAGGACCATGTCGATCGTGACATCGCCGTTGGCGTGGATCCCCACCTGCCAGCCGTTGGTGTGTGCGTCGTCGACGGCGTCGTGGATGTCGGCCTGCGTCATGGTGAGGATGCCGTGGTCGTTTGTCCCGACGTACGGGGTGCTCATGCGCATGGTGCGTTCCGACGCCGAGCCGTCGGCGGCGTACTTGACCCCGCCAATGCGAATCCATTCGTCGCCGAAACCGGTGCGTATGCGGGCATCGCGCAGGCGACGATACGGCTCGCCTGACGAGACCATGAGGTAGGCGCGGTGTCGCAGCTCGCCGTCGGCGCGGATGTCCTCGTACGCCTGCAGGTCCTCGCCGTCGGCCCAGAGGTGGTGGACGGAGGTGAGTCCGGCGGCGGCGAAGAGGCGTGACATGTGGCGCATGCCCTGGCGGGCGCGCTCGCGCAGCTGCGCGGGCGTGAAGCGTTCGCGCGTGCCGACGCTGTCGAAGACGGCGCGCGCCAGTTCTGCCACGCGCCCGTTCGGCTCGCCGTTGGCGTCGCGGAAGAAGCGGCCGTGCGACGGATCGGGCGTGTCGCGCGTGATGCCCGCCAGCCGCAATGCGGTGCTGTTGTACCAGCTCGTATGGCCGCCGCGATGGTTCACCGACACCGGGTGGTTGGGCACCGCCTCGTCGAGGTCGCGCCGGTGCAGCGGGCGCTCATCCTCCAGCTTGGTGTCGTCGAACATGTAGGCGTTGACCCACTGCCCGGCCGGCGTCCGGGCCGCCTTGGCCGCCAGCGCCGCCTTGAGCGCGGCGATGCTGCGCAGGTCGCCGTTCACCTCGAACAGCTCGTTGACCCCGCCCGGGTGGCAGTGCGCGTCGATGAAGCCGGGCGTGACCGTCATCCCCTTCGCGTCCAGCACCTGCGTGCGCGCGGTGGCCACGTTGCGGATGTCGTCGTTGCGCCCGACGGCGAGGAACTTCCCGTCCTTCACCGCGAACGCCTCGGCGCGTGGCTGCGACGGGTCGCTGGTGAGGACGCGCGCGTTCACGACGATGCGATCGGCTTCCACGCCGCTCCCCCGTGCCTGCAGCGGGGCGCGTGCCGGCGTGGCGCGCGCGGGCCAGGCGAGCGCGCGGCGCGGAAGCGCGGTGGCGCCGGCCAGGAGCGCCGACAGCGAGAGAAACTCCTTGCGTGTGAGGTCACGCGCCATGACGGGCTCCGAAGGGAGGAGACGCGAAGCTCGCACCGGTGGGACCAACTGGCGAGGGGGGAGCCTGGCGCGGCGGCCCGCTCCAACCCTAGCCACCGCACCACGCGCGCGAGAGTTTGGGGCGCCCGCCGCTCCCTGTCTCCCCGCATCTCCTTCCGTCGACATGCTCTCCGTTCGCAACCTCGTGAAGGTGTATCCCGGTCCGGTCGCTGCCCTGCAGGGTATCTCCCTCGACATTCCGAGCGGGATGTTCGGCCTCCTCGGCCCAAACGGCGCGGGGAAGACGACGTTCATGCGGATCCTGGCTGGTGCCCTCGAGCCAACGTCGGGATCGGTCTCGCTCGACGGCATGGACACGCTCGCCAACCCCGACGCGCTGCGTGCCTCGCTGGGGTACCTGCCGCAGGACTTCGGCTTCTTTCCGCACCTGAGCGGGCAGGGAATGCTCGAGTACCTGCTGCGGCTCAAGGGGGTGACCGGAGCTCGCGGCGTGGCGGCGCTGGCGGGCGAGCTGCTGGAGCGCGTGAACCTCGCGCATGCCGCCAGGCGCAAGGTGAAGGACTACTCGGGGGGCATGCGCCAGCGGCTCGGCATTGCCCAGGCCATTGCCGGCAATCCGACGTTGGTCATCGTGGACGAACCGACGGCGGGGCTCGATCCCGAGGAGCGCCTGCGCTTCTACCGGTTGCTGGCCGAGCTGGCGCAGGATCGCACCGTGCTCCTCTCGACGCACATCGTCGAGGATGTCGCGGTGCTCTGCCGCCGTTTTGCCATCATCCGCGGCGGCCAGGTGGTGGCGCTCACCTCGCCGCACGAGGCGAGAGCGCAGCTGGCGGGGAAGGTGTTCGAGGGCGACGTGTCACCGGAGCAACTGGAGCAAGTGCGCGCCACGCGCCGCGTGACGCAGGCGGTGCTTGTCGAGGGGCGCAACCGCGTGCGCATCTTCGAGGAGAGCGGGGTGTGCCCGGATGGGTTCGAACCGGTGGTGGGAACGCTCGAGGACGCGTACTTCCTCCTCATGCGTGGCGGCGCCACGGACGCGGGGCGCGCGGCATGAGTGCCAGCCGCCTGCTCATCGTCGCGCGTGACGAGTTTCACCTCACGCTGCGACGCCCGATGGTGTGGACGTTGATCGTCCTCCTCTTCCTCCTGAGCTGGGGGCTCTCCGAAGGGGTGGTGGGGGTGGCCATCGGCTCTGGCGATGCGTCGGTGGGCGGGAAGCGCGTCTTCCTCACGTCGCAGTTCGCCATCACGCAAGTGATGGCCGTCTTCGTCTTCATGTTCTACACCTTCTTCGTGTCGGCGGCGGCCGGCCTGTCGGTGATCCGCGACGACGAGTCGCGGGTGCTCGAGGTGCTGATGTCGACGCCGCTGCGTCCGGTGGAGTATGCGTGGGGGAAGTTTGCTGGCGTGACGGCGGCGTTCCTGGTCGTTCTCGTCCTCCACATCGCATGCCTGGTCGTCTTCCTGTCGTTGGTCCCCAACGCCGACATGATCGAGGCGCGGGGACCGTTCGCGCTCTCCAACTACCTGGTGCCGGCGCTGGTGATCGCGGTGCCGAGCATTGTCTTCGCGGCGGGCGTTGCGTTCGGTGTGGGAACGGGGACGCGCCGGGCGATCCTCGTCTTCGTGGTTCCGATCGCAATGCTGATGCTCGGCGCGTTCCTCCTCTGGAACTGGTCGCCCTCCTGGCTTCCCGAGTCGACCAATCGCCTGCTGATGTTCCTCGACCCGGCGGCGGTGCGCTGGCTCAACGAGACGTATCTCGAGGTTGACCGGGGGGCGACATACTACAACTCGCAGCCCGTCGGGTGGGACACGCTCATCGTGGCCAATCGCCTCTTCTGGTCGGGGCTCGCGGTGGTGGCAGCGTGGTCAGGCATCCGGCGCTTCACCGCCACGGCGCGCACCTCGCACCGCGTCACGGCGCAGCAGGTACAGGCAGCGCTGGCGGCGCCGGCCGCTCCGGCGGCGCCGCCGCCGGCGAGCACGCGCCTGCTCTCGACGCTGCAAATGGTGCGGGAGCCGTTAGGCGCGGTGGCTACCGCATTTGGCGGTGCCCGTGCCGAGGGGCGCGAACTCGCCTCGCGGGCAGGGCTCTACCTCTTTGTCCCGCTCATCGTCGTCACGATCGTGAACGGCGCCTCGGTTGCCCTGGGCGCGTTCGACACCCCGCTCCTCCTCACCCCCGGGCAGCTCGCGTCGTCGCAGGCGCAGCTCATGGCGGTGTATGTCTCGCTCCTCCTCGTGTTCTACGGCGTGGAGAGCATGGAGCGCGAGCGCGCCACGCGCCTCAACGCCATCCAGGACACCCTGCCGGTCAGGACCGGGGCGCTCCTCCTGGGCAAACTCCTGGCGTTAGGCATCGTGTGGCTCGTGGTGGCCGTCGCCTCCATGATGGGGGCCGCGGTGCTCATCCTCGTGCAGGGTCGCGTCCCATTCTCCTTGACGCCGTTTGCCATCCTGTGGGGGCTGCTCTTCCTCCCCACCTTCCTGGCCTTCAGCTGCTTCTGCGTTGCCGTGTGGTGCGTGACGCGCAACCGGTATACCACCTACGCCCTCGCGCTGGGCGCACTGGGGCTCACCCTATGGGCCGACCTCACCGACCGCATCACGTGGTTGAGCAACTGGGCGCTGTGGAGCGGGATCAAGTGGACCGACATCGGCCCGCTGGAGTTCGACCGACAGGCGATTGTCCTCAACCGCCTGTTGTGGCTGTCGGTCGCGGTGGCGTTCTGGCGCCTGGCGGTGGCGACGTATCCGCGCACCGCGCGCGATCCGTTGGCAGTGTTGCGCGTCTTCTCCTGGCGCGGGCTGGCGCGTGCGCTGCGTGGCGCGGCCCCGTGGCTCGTGGCGCCGGCGCTGCTGGCGGCGCTCACCTTCCGCGCGGTCCAACTCGGCCCGGACGGCGCCGTCGCCGAGAAGGCGGGAAAGGACTACTGGAAGAAGAACCTCGCCACCTGGCGCGAGGCGTATTTCCCCTGGCTCAAGGCGGCCGACGTCGACATCGAGATCGAACCCGCCGCGCGCCGGTTCAGGGTGAAGGGATCGTACCTCGTGATGAATCATCGCGACACCACGCTGCGAAGCCTCGCGATGACCGTGGGCCGCTGGACGAATGCCCGCTGGACCATCGATGGCGACTCGGTGCGTCCAGATACGTCGACGCGCCTCTACGTCTTTCGCCTCGCGCGGCCGCTCGCCCCGCACGATTCGGTGCGCATCGGCTTCTCCTACAACGGTGATGTATCGGCGCCTTCGAAGGGGAGTGGCGGCGCGCCGGAGTTCATCGTCCCGTCGGCCGTGGTCATGACCGCATTCGGCCCCAGCTGGTTTCCCATGTTAGGCTACGTGCCCGACCTGGGAACCGACGAGGACAACACGTTCGAACCCCGGCAGTACCCTGAGGACTGGTACGTCGGGACCACGCGCTCGCTGTTCGGCAGCCAGTTGCCGATGACCGTGCGCACGCGCATCACCGTCCCGGCGGGCTGGGTGGCAAACGGTGTCGGCGAGCTGGTGAGCAGCACCGTGATCGACGGGCGCCGCACGGCGACGTGGATCACCGAGACGCCGGTGATGTCGTTCAACGTCGTGGCCGGCGCGCTGCTCGAACGACGCGGCGAAGGAACGGCGCTCTACTACAACGCCCAACATCCGTACAACATCGACGAGATGATGCTGGCGCTGAACAGCGCGCGGCGCTGGTACGGCGAGTGGTTCGGCACCTTTCCGTGGAAGCTCCTCAAGGTCACCGAGTTCCCGAACCTTGCCGGCTACGCACAGGGCTTTCCCACCAACATCACCTTCTCCGAAGGAATTGGTTTCCTCACCAAGAACGACGCGCGCACCAACCCCGCGTTCATGGTGACGGCGCACGAGATCGCGCACCAGTGGTGGGGCAACATGCTGCAACCGGGCTACGGCCCCGGCGCCAACCTGCTGAGCGAAGGAATGTCGCACTTCTCCACGATGCTCCTCGTCGAACAGGTGAAGGGGTTCCGGGGCGGGCTGGAGCTGCGCAAGGGGCTGGAGTCGCGCTGGGCAGACGGGCGCCGCGCCGACGCCGAGCGCAAACTCTATCTCGTCGATGGCTCCAAGGCCGGCGACGGAGTCGTCACCTACGAGAAGGCGGGATGGACCTTCTGGATGCTCGCCGAGCGCATGGGGCGCGACAACGCGACACGCGGCATGAAGGAGTTCATCGCGAAGTTCCGCGGCAGCGAGGACCACGCCGCACTCCAGGACCTGACCGCGCACCTGCGCGCCTACACCCCGGATACCGCCGCGTACGACGACTTCCTGCGGCAGTGGTTCGACACCGTGTCGGTGCTGGAGTACCAGGTACCGCGCGCGACCACACGGCGCGCTGCAGCTGGCGGCGACTGGGAGACGACGGCGCTCATTCGCAACGTGGGAAACGCGCGCATGCCAATCGACATCGCCGTCACGCGCGGCGAGCGCTATGCCAACGACACCACCGGGACGCCGGCGCCCGGCTACCAGCAGGCCATCACCCGCGTGACCGTTGGCGCCAGGGACTCGCTGTCGGTGACGCTGCGCTCGCCGTTCGAGCCGGAGAAGGTCGTCGTCGATCCCGACGTGCGCCTCCTGATGCTCCGTCGGAAGCTCGCGGAGGCGAAGGTGACCAAGGGGTAGCGATCGCCCGGCGCCACGCGTAATTCAACCATTCGACCGGACGTCCATCGTCAGCGGGCGCCGGGCCCATGCTGCCTTCCTCCTCGCTCCGCCCTTTCATGAAGAAGTACCTCCTCATCCTCGCGGCGGCGGCGCTCGCCTGCTCCCGGGGTTCCGACTCCGGCTCGTCGCCCTCCGTCTCCGGCGCCGACATGGCACGCATGGAGGCACACGCCCAGGCAGTCACCATCACGCGCGACGACTGGGGCATTCCCCACGTGAAGGGGAAGTCGGACGCCGACGCGGTCTTCGGCGTCATCTACGCCCAGGCCGAGGACGACTTCAACCGTGTGGAGACCAACTATCTCGTCTCGCTCGGCCGGTTGGCCGAGGCAGAAGGCGAGACGGCGCTGTATCGCGACCTGCGCCAGCGCCTCTTCATCGATGCCGACACGCTCAGGGCGCAGTACGCGCGCGCCGAGCCGTGGCTCAAGTCGCTGATGGACGCCTGGGCCGATGGACTCAACTATTACCTGGCGAAGCATCCCGAGGTGAAGCCGCGCGTCATTACGCACTGGGAACCGTGGATGGCGCTCTCGTTCAGCGAAGGGAGCATTGGGGGCGACATCGAGGACATCTCGCTTCGGGAGCTGCAAGCGTTCTACGGCAAGGGCGATACGACGCGAAAGAGCGCCGCACTCCCCGCGCACGATATGCAGCTGGCGGCGCTCGAGGATCGCGTCGAGCGCGAGCCTTCGGGCTCCAACGGCTTCGCCATCGCCCCGTCCAACAGTGCCTCGAAGAAGGCGCTGCTGTGGATCAACCCGCACACCTCGTTCTTCTTCCGCGAGGAAGCGCAGATGACGAGTGATGAGGGGCTCAACGCCTACGGCGCCATCACCTGGGGGCAGTTCTTCATCTATCAGGGCTTCAACGAGAAGGCGGGGTGGATGCACACCTCCAGCGGCGCCGACGTCACCGACGAGTGGGCGGAGACAATCCTCAAGAACGGTGACACGATCACCTACGAGTACGGGAACGAGCAGCGCCCCGTGACGACGGCGACGATCACGCTCACCTACAAGGATGCGGCCGGCCCCGCCACCAAGGACTTCACCGTCTACCGCACGCACCATGGCCCCATCGTGCGCGAGAAGGACGGGAAGTGGATCGCCTTCAACATGATGAACGAGCCGCTCACGGCGCTCACGCAGTCGTACGCGCGCACCAAGACGAAGAACCTGGCCGAGTTCAGGAAGGTGATGGACCTGCACACGAACTCGTCCAACAACACGCTCTTTGCCGACGCCGACGGGAACATCGCCTACTTCCACGCCAACCACGTGCAGAAGCGCGACCCCAGGCTCAACTGGGAAAAGCCGGTGGATGGCAGCAACCCGGCCGCCGAGTGGAAGGGGGTGCACAGCGTCGACGAGAGCCCGAACGTCTTCAACCCGCCCAGCGGGTGGGTGCAGAACACGAACAACTGGCCCTTCTCCGCCGCGGGCCCCAACAGCCCGAAGCAGAAGGACTACCCGCGCTACATGGAGACCTACCCGGAGAATCCGCGCGGCGTGCACGCGGTGATGGTCCTCAAGGACAAGAAGGACTTCACGCTCGAGACGCTGCGCGACGCCGCCTTCGACTCGTACCTCCCGGCCTTCGCCGACCTGATCCCCGGGCTGGTGAGGGCGTATGACGCCGCGCCGGCGGGCTCGCCGCTCAAGCAGAAGCTCGCCGAGCCCATGGCGCAGTTGCGCGCGTGGGACTATCGCTGGGGTGCGACCTCGGTCCCGACCTCGCTGGCCGTGTACTGGGGCGAGGAAGTGTGGCGCATGTCGCGCGCCGACGCCGAGAGCGAGGACATGTCGGTGTACGACTACATCGCGAGGAAGCTCACCGGCGCGCAGAAGCTCGCCGGGCTCGGCGCCGCCGTCGATTCGCTCACCGCGGACTTCGGGACGTGGAAGACTGCATGGGGCGACATCAACCGCTTCCAGCGTCGCACTGGCGACATCGTGCAGCCGTTTGCCGACAGCGCGGCGAGCATCCCGGTCCCGTTCACGTCGTCGCGCTGGGGCTCGCTCGCCTCGTTCGGTGCGCGCCCCTATCCGGGGACAAAGAAGTGGTACGGCACCAATGGCAACTCGTTCGTGGCCGCGGCGGAGTTCGGCGACAGCGTGCGCGCCATCGCCATCACCGCCGGTGGCGTGAACGGTAACCCGAAGAACAAGCACTTCAACGACCAGGCGGAGCGCTATGCCGCCGGCAACCTGCGCCCGGTATACTTCTACCCGTCGCAGCTGCAAGGACACACCGAGAAGACCTACAAGCCCGGACAGTAGGCCATGCGCCGCCTCAGACTCGAAGCCGCCGTCCGCGCGGGCGGCGTGCTGGCCAGCGCCGTGCTGGCGTGCGCCGCCATCGCGTCGCCCGCGCGTGCCCAGGGGACGACGCGCTCGATCTTCAACGGCAAGGACCTGGGCGGCTGGCACGTCGACGTCCCCGCGCTCGACAGCAACCCCAGGGCGCCCAACCCGTTCGTCGTTCGCCACGGGATGCTGGCCACGTTAGGCGAGCCGCAGGGGCACCTCATCACCGATGCGAGCTATCGCGACTATCGGCTGGAAGTGGAGTACCGCTTCCCGGGCAAACCGGGGAATGCGGGGGTGCTCATCCACGCCTCCACGCCGCGCGCGCTGTACCGGATGTTCCCCAAGTCTGTCGAGGTGCAGATGGAGAGCGGGAACGCCGGCGACTTCTGGTGCATCGTGGAAGACATCACCGTCCCCGACATGGTCAAGCGGCGCGGCCCCAGGAGCGAATGGGGAATCACCGAGGGAAAGGGGCGTCGCATCGTGAACCTCACCGACGGCGCCGAGAAGCCGTTAGGCGAGTGGAATCGCATGGTCATCGAGGCACTCGGCGGCGAGGTGAAGGTCTGGGTCAACGGGACGTTGGTGAACCACGGCACCAACGCCACCGCCCGTCAGGGACAGATCGCCGTGCAGTCGGAGGGCACTCCCGTGGAGTTCCGCATGCTGCGCCTCACGCCGATCAGTGCGCTGTCTGCCAAGGCTCCCTGACCCGACCGCCATGTCATCGCTCGATCGACGCGAGTTCCTGGGTTCGGTGGTGGCGGCGAGCCTCGCGACCGGGGCGGCCGCCGGCGCCGCGCACGCCGAGCCGGTGGCGCGCGTCCACGCGCTGTTGAGCGCCGACGGCGTCACGCGCACACTGGCGCGCCACGTGGTTGGCGCCTCGTACGACACGCTTCCCGACGCGGTGCGCCAGGAAGCGCGCCGCACCCTGCTCAACTGGACCGGATGCGCGATTGGCGGGTCGCGGCACGAAACGGTCGATACCGCCATCGCCGCGCTCTCGCCCTTTTTCGGTGCGGCGCAGGCTTCCCTGCTCGGCCGAAGCGAGCGCGTGGATCTGCTGCACGCCGCGCTGCTCAACGGGATCGCGTCGCACGTGCATGACTACGACGACACGCACCTCAAGACGGTGATCCACCCCGGCGGCCCCGTGCTGTCGGCCCTCCTGGCGCTTGCCGAGTATCGCCCGGTCTCGGGGCGTGACTTCCTGAATGCGATGGTGCAAGGTATCGAGGTCGAGTGCCGCATCGGCAACGCGGTCTATCCTGATCATTACGATCGCGGCTGGCACATCACGGGGACGGCCGGCGTCTTCGGGGCGGCGGCGGCGTGCGGCAAGCTGCTCGCCCTCAACGAGCAACAGATGACATGGGCGTTGGGGCTGGCGGCGACGCAGCCGGTGGGATTGCGCGAGATGTTCGGCTCCATGACCAAGCCGTTCCATCCGGGACGCGCCGCGCAGAACGGGCTCACCGCCGCGCTCCTCGCATCCAAGGGCTTCACCAGCACCGAGGTGGGGCTCGAGGGGAAGTGCGGATGGGCCAACGTCACCAGCACCAAGCAGGACTATCGGGAGATCACCGGGGAACTGGGGAGCCGCTACGAGCTGCTGCTCAACACCTACAAGCCGTTTGCCTGTGGTATCGTCATTCACCCGGCCATCGACGCCTGCATCCAGCTGCGCAACGCCCACCGCCTCACGCCGGAGCAGGTGGAGCGCATCGACCTGCGCGTCCATCCGCTCGTGCTCGAGCTCACCGGGAAGAAGACGCCGCAGACAGGGCTGGAGAGCAAGTTCTCCGTCTACTTCGCGGCGGCGCTGGCCATTGCGAAGGGTTCGGCGGGGATCCACGATTTCAGCACCGTGAACGCACGCGACCCGCGCATCGTCGCGTTGCGCGACCGGGTGACGGCGACGGCCGATCCGTCCATCAAGGAGGAGCAGGTGCGGGCCACCATCACCCTCAGGGACGGACGCACGCTCGAGCAGTTCATCGAGCACGTGGTGGGAAGTGTCGAGCGCCCCATGTCCGACGCCGACCTCGAGGCCAAGTTCCTCGCCCTCGCCGAGGGCGTGATTCCGGTGGCGCAGTCGCGTCGCGTGATGGAGCGATGCTGGAAGGTCGACACGCTTGCCAGCGCGGCGGAGCTCGCGACGGCGGCACGGCGCAGCTAGGGGGTACACCATGAGAATCGTCGGCGGCAAGTTTGCAGGGCGCGACCTCACCTCGCCGGCCGATCGGCACGTGCGCCCAACGGCCGAGCACATGCGCGGGGCGTTGCTTGATCTGCTGGAGCCGGAGCTTGCCGAGGCGCGCGTCCTTGACCTGTACGCCGGAACCGGCGCGCTCGGCATCGAGGCCATTTCGCGCGGCGCCGCGTCGTGCGACTTCGTCGAGTGGCGCCCCACGTCGCTGTGGGCGCTCAAGAGCAACGTCAATCGCTTCAAGCTCAAGGGGCGCACGCGCACCTTCAAGCACGATGCCATCCACTTCACGCTTGCGCTCGAGGAAGGGCGCTACGACCTCGCCTTCTGCGACCCGCCGTATGAGTCGAAGCAGCTCGACTGGATCATCCGCCTGTGGGAGGAGAAGCGCTTCGCGCGCATCCTGGCGGTGGAGCACGCCCTGACGCACATCCTTCCGTCGGGGCACTCATCGATCACGTCGGGACTGACCTGCTTCACCATCTATCGCGATGCGGCGTCGCTGGCGCTGCCCGACGCGCCGCGCCCCGTGGCGCGCGTGGTCCCCCTTCCGTGGACACTCGAGGAGAGCTCGCGCCCCTCGCGCCCCTCGCGCCCAACGCGCCCGTCTCGGACGTCGCGCTCCCCGCGCCGGCCGCCGCGCGCCTAACGCGGAAGCGCGGGGCGCGTCAGCGGGCGATCGATGGCCCGCGCCAACTGCTGCGCCACGTGCTGTGGCCCGTGATGCAGCCAGACCGGGGACAGGAGCACCAGGCGCCCATCGCGCAGGCGCAACGCCGGACGATAGATGTCGCCCCCCTCATCGTCCTTGGCATGGTCGAGTTCCACGGCGTCGACCACGTCGACCGGAAACTCGATCGTCTCGCGGACGCCAATCCCCAAACGCTCGATGCGCCACAGCCCTGAGGCCTGGTCAAGCACCGCCTGCGTGCGCGGGGATCGCCAGCAGACCCACGTCCCGGCGACCAGGGCCACGAATCCCGCGGTTGCCCCGCCCAGGCGCTCCATCGCCACGCTCCCCCCCACGTCGGGCGACACGGCCAGCGACGCCACCATCGCGACGATGCCAACCGCGATGAACAGCCCGCCGAGAATCCAGTGCATTCCCGGCGTGTGGACGAGTGTGATGGTGCGGTCGACGTTGGTATATCGCATGAGTCGTCCAGATGACGTGTGCAACACCGTTCACGTCACCATCGAGCGGCGCACTGACGGTCGCGGACGCAACGCGTACCGCTCTCCGTCGCGCGGATGAGAGCTTTCCCATCCCGCGCGTGTGACGATCGCCACACCGCGTCACGCGTGCGGTTCACTCCGTTACGGCGTGGGCGGCGGGATCGGCGTGGACCCCAAACCAGCGGTGGTCATGCGCCGTGGGGTAGCGCCTCGCCTAGCCGGTGTTGCGCAGCCCGGCCGCCACGCCGTTGATGGAGAGATGGATGCCGCGCTTCACGCGGTCGGGGAGAATTGCACCTGTCGACTCGCCAAGGCGATAGCGGCGCATGAGCTCCACCTGCAGGTGGTTGAGCGGATCGATGTATGAGAAGCGATGCTCGATGGAGCGGGCGAGCGCGGGATTGGAGGCGAGGCGCGTTGCCTCGCCGGTAATGAGGGCGAGCATCTCGCCGGCGCGGCGCCACTCGCCCTCGATGCGCGCGAAGATGCGCTCGCCGAGCGCGCGATCCTCCACCAACTCCACGTAGCGGCGGGCGATGCCCAGGTCGGTCTTGGCAAGGACCATGTCGAGGTTGGAGAGGAGCGTGCGGAAGAAGGGCCACCGCGCGTACATGCGGCGCAGGAGGGCAAGGCGCTTCTCGCGCCGCGCGGGGTCAGCATCGAGGAAGGTGGCAACGCCGGAACCGAAGCCGCACCATCCGGGGAGCGCGACGCGGCACTGTCCCCAGGAGAAGACCCACGGAATGGCGCGCAGATCGTCGATGGCGCGCGATGCTTTGCGCGACGACGGGCGCGACCCGATGTTGAGTTCCGCGATCTCGCGAATGGGGGTGGCGCTGAAGAAGTAGTCGGCAAAGCCGGGCGTCTCGTACACCAGCGCGCGATACGCGGCAAACGACGCCGCGCTGACCTGCTCGGCCGCGTCGCGAAAGCTGCGCGGGAGGGCGCGCGCCGGCGGCAGCAGCGTCGCCTCCAGCGTGGCGGCGACGAGCGTTTCCAGGTTGCGACGTCCGATGTCCGGGTTGGCGTACTTGGAGGCGATGATCTCCCCCTGCTCCGTCAGCCGCAACTGCCCGTTCACCGTTCCTGGTGGCTGCGCCAGGATGGCCTCGTAGCTCGGGCCGCCGCCACGCCCCACGGTCCCGCCACGCCCATGGAACAGGCGTAGCGTGATGCCGCGTGTTGCCTCACCGTCGCGAAAGAGCGCGGCGAGGTCGGTCTCGGCCTTGTACAGCTCCCAGTTGGAGGTGAAGGTCCCGCCGTCCTTGTTGCTGTCGGAGTAGCCGAGCATGACCTCCTGCTCGCTTCCCGAGGCGCGCATCATCGCCGCGATGCCGGGAAGTTCGTAGAAGTCGCGCATGATGGCCGGCGAGCGTTGCAGGTCGCCGATGGTCTCGAAGAGCGGGACGACGATGACATCGGTCCGCGCCCCGCCCCCGAGCGTCCCGTGCAGGAGCCCCGCCTCCTTGAACAGGAGCAGGACCTCGAGGAGGTCGCTCACGTCCTCGGTGTGGGAGATAATGTACTGGCGCAGCGCCGCACGTCCGAAGCGCGCGCGCATCGCCATCGCGGTCTCGAAGATCGCCAGCTCGCCGACGGTCGACTCGCTGTAGGGCGCGCCACGCACGCGGAGGCCGCGCGCGTCGTTGAGGCAGCGCATGAGCAGGGCGCGGCGCGCCGGCTCGCCTAACGCGGCGTAGTCGTCGTGCAGCGCGGCCACGCGCAGCAGCTCCGCCAGCGTCGCCTCGTGGCGGTCCGAGCTCTGGCGCAGGTCCACCGTCGCCAGGTGGAAGCCGAAGACCTGCACCGCCCGGACGAGCGGCGCCAGCCGCAATGGAACGACCGGATCGGCGTGATGCGCGCGCAACGACGCCTCGATGGCCTGCAGGTCGGTGAGGAACTGGTCGGCGCTGTCGTAGGGCTCGGCGGCGGCGACCGCCTGTCGCAGCGCCACCGCCCCGGTGAGCGCGGTGAGCGTGGCGGCCAGGCGCGCATACATCCCGATCAGGGCGCGACGGTAGGGCTCGTCGGAACGATGCGCGCTGGCGTCGCCGGATCGGTCGGCCAGCGCCTGCAGCGCAGGCGTCACCTCGGTCAGGAGCGTCGACATCGACAGCTCGGCGCCCAGCGCATGCACCTCGTCCAGGTACCAACCAATGGCCGTCTGACCCTGGCGCTCGAAGGCGCGCTGCAGCGTCTCGGACGTGACGAAGGGATTGCCGTCGCGGTCGCCGCCAATCCAGTTCCCCATGCGAAAGAAGGTCGGGATCGCCTCTCCCGGCATCAGCTCCTCCAGCGCGCGGTACATCCGCGGAACCTCGCGCAGGAAGGTGGCGTGGTAGTACTGCAGCGCGTTCTCGATCTCATCGGCAACCGTTAGGCGCGTCAGCCGGAGGATGCGCGTCTGCCAGAGCTGCGTCACGCACCCCTTGAGCCGAAGCTCGTTGTCGGCGCGGTCGCGAGCCGTGAGGAGCGATTCGCGCTGCGCGACCAGCTCGGCAATGGTACGCTCGGCTGCCAGGATGCTCTGCCGTTGCACCTCGGTGGGATGCGCCGTGAGCACCGGCGAGATGCAGGCCGACTGGAGCATTCGGGCCACGCGGTCATTCGCGACGCCGGCCCCCCGCAGTCGGCGGAATGTCATCGCCAGCGACCCTTCCTGCACGTCCCCCTGCCGCTCGTGGTGCAGCCGGCGGCGCACGAAATGACGGTCTTCGGCGATGTTGGCCAGGTGCGAAAAGAAGGAGAAGGCGCGAATGACGCTGACGGTCTCGTCGTTGGTGAGGTTGCGGAGAATCGAGTCGAGCGAAGCGCCCGCCGCTGCATCGCTCTTGAGGCGATAGGCAACGGAGAGTTGGCGCACGCGCTCGACGAGTTCGTACGCCTCCGTTCCATCCTGTTCGCGGATGACGTCGCCCAGGATGCGCCCCAGGAGGCGGATGTCCTCCATGAGCGGACGGTTCTTTTCTGCGGCGAGCGCAGCCCTTTCCATGGGAGTACGCATGTTTGCGACCGGGGGCGCAACGTGTTGTTATATCAATACTTGGCGACGGACGAATGACGCCGGCCGCGAGACTCGGCCGGCTCTCCAAACCGAGGGTTCGCCCCTTTGGCCACCGTTAGGCCGACGCGCCAATCCTCGCCGCTCGCCGCCTGACGAGTTTTCCACATCTGCCGACAGAGCCCGACGGCGTGCCGTCAAGCCCGCCAGCGCCTAACGAAGTTCCGCCGCCAGCGCGCGAAGGAGCGCGTCGACGTCCTGCTCGGTGTTGAACAGGTGTGTCGAGATGCGCTGGCCGTTGAACCAGTTGCCCGGCACCACCTTCACTTCCACGCGGTGCTTTGTCCGCAACCGCGCGTGCAGGTCGCCGGCTTTCACCGCATCGGGAAGACGATAGCTCAACAGTGGCGAGGCGGTGGGGCCCGCTCCGCCGCTCACGATCGTTACCTGCGGCAGCGATCCAAGCGCGGCGTGCAGCCGTGCGCGCAGTGCCAGGTTGTGCGCCTCGACCTTCGCCATCCCGATGGTGGTGAGGTAGTCGATCGCCGCTCCCAGCCCGATCACGCTCGGGATGGACGAAACGCCTGACGAGGCCGAGTAGCCCGCACGCCCGCTCTGCAGCGCCACCGGGTCGATCCGTGCGCCAACCTCCTCGCTCAGGTAGAGCAGCCCGGTCCCCTTGGGCGCCAGCAGCCACTTGTGCCCGCTCGTGGCGTACGCGTGGCATCCGAGCGCCTTGAGGTTGACCGCAATGGCACCGACCGCCTGCGCCCCGTCCACCACCGCCAGGCACCCGTGTTCACGCGCCAGTTGCGATAGTTCGGCGACAGGCATCCGTAGCCCGGTGGAGCTGAGCAGGTGCGAGAAGGAGAGGACCTTGGTATTCGGCGTGATGGCGCGCAGGAAGCGAAGGACGATCGCCTGCGTGTCAGTCTCACCGGGTGCAATCGGGACGACGTCGAGCCCGATGCCGAACTTGCGAACGGCATAGTCCCAGCACACGCGTCCGCCGGGATGCTCCTGGTCGGTAGTGAGGACGCGATCACCCGGGGCGAGCCCCAAGCCCTGGGCGATCCAGTTCATTCCTTCGGTGGTGCAGTTGGTGAGGATCATCTCCTCGGTCTTGCACCCGAGAAAGGTGGCGGCCTTGGCGCGCACGTCATCCAGCGCCTGTTCCAGCGGGCCGTAGCCCTGCGCCGCCGGATTGCTCTCGAGGGTAGTCCACGCGCCGAGCGCCTTCTCCATCACCGGGCGCGGCGTGGGGCCCAGGGAACCGGTCTGCAGGTAGGTGAGTCCGGGCTCGAAGAGAAAGTCGTTGGGGGCGAGCGCGAGCCCGCGCGACGCGCCGTCGTGCGATCCGCCGAGCGCCGGAACGCCGCGAGGAGCCACATGTCCCTCAAGCGACATCGCCTCGGCGAGCGGAATCGGCGCCATGAGCGCGGCCGAGGTAACGCCAACGCTGCGCAGGAACTCACGACGAGATGAACCGGGTTGCGACATTCCAGGTTGGAGCGACGGGGATGCAGTGCGGAGGTGTGGCCGATGCAGGGGTCGCTCGCGACCCCTCGGCCCCACTACCGCCTCAAGCTGTACGCCCGCGTCCGCCGCCGCCATGCGCGCGTCATCGTCTCGCCCGGCACGGCCCCGGCGCACCCTTCGTATCTTCGAGCAGTCCCACCGCTGCGCCAGGGCAAGGCACGGCGCGTTCCGCTCCACTCGTTCCAGCCCCCGCCATGGACATCACCGCCCTCACGATCCCCGGCCTCTACGACTCGTCGCCCGAGCACTGGCAGAGCATGTGGGAGTCGCGCGACGCGACCATCCAGCGCGTGGTGCAGTCGGAGTGGGAGCTGCCCGAGCGCGCCGATTGGGTCTCGTGCCTGGACGCGGCAATCATCGGCGTTAGGCAGCCGGTGGTGCTCGTGGCACATAGCACGGGGTGTCCGCTCGTGGCGCACTGGGCGGTGTCGGCGTCGCCGCTGCGGCACCTCAATGTGCGAGGGGCGTTGCTGGTGGCGCCGAGCGACCCCGACGGACCGAACTACCCCGCCGGGCCCACCGGCTTCTCGCCCGTGCCGATGATCCGCCTCCCCTTCCCTTCCATCGTGGTCGGCAGCAGCAATGATCCGTACTGTGCTGCCGAGGTTGCACGGTCGTATGCAACCGCGTGGGGGAGCCGCTATGTGGAGGTGGAGGGGGGCGCGCACCTCAACGCCGACGCCGGCTATGGGGAGTGGCCGGCGGGGTGGGGGTTGCTCGAGGAGCTGCGCGCGGCGCCGGTGCCTGACGAGTGGCTCCCGTCGTGGCTGGGCGATGAAGCGTCGCTCGACGCCTTTCTGGCGTGCTTCTTCGACGGGAGCTTCCCGATTGCCTGGTGGACGCATGGGGCGCACGTCGGAATGGCGGCCGCGGTGCTCTGGTCCACGCCAATCCCGCGCGCGCTGAATCGGCTTCGGGACGCCATCAGGCACTACAACACGAGTCAGGGCGGGCACAACACCGACAGCAGCGGCTATCACGAGACGCTGACGCGCCTCTGGCTGGGGGCGATTGCCGCGTCGATGACCACGCTCCCGGCGGAGTGCTCGCGACTGGAGGCGGTGCGGCAGATGTACCGGGCCTATGCGCGTCGCTCGGCGTTCTTTCGCGATTGGTACTCGGTGGAGCTGCTCAAGTCGTTGCCGGCGCGGCGGGGGTGGATGGCGCCGGACCTGGAGTTGACGGGGATTGCCGGCTCGGTGTTCGCGCCGCACACGGAGCACTAAAGGCGCGATGTCGCAGCTCGCCGCTTCGCGTGATGAGAAGAGCGGTTTCAGGCGAAGCGGCGAAGGAGCGAAGGCACCAGCGATAGACGCTGGGGCGGTGTGCGGGGCCGCCTAACGCCCCGGGCGGTAGCGGCGGATGGTGGTGCGTTCGACGTCGGCGGCGGTGAAGGCGACGGGCTTCATCTCGCCACGGGCGAACATCGCGGCCTGGTCGGCAAAGAAGGGAGATTCGGGGCGCGAGCTTTCGCCGTAGGCCAGCACCGACACCGCGCGAGGGGTGGGGGTGAACTCGACGGCGAGGACCCAGCCATCACCGCCGCGCGCGATGCGCTTGCCGTCGGGCGCATCGCTGTACTGCAGGACGCGGAAGCACCCCAACGCTCCCGTGCAGCCGCCGACCGGAACGTCGACGTTTCCGCGGCGCACGCGATGCACATCGCCCCAGGCGACGTCGGCGCGACCGTAACGGCGCACCGTTTCACCCACGGCCCACGCGAAGTCGGCGGCGGCGCGCGCCGGGTCGGCGAGTCCCGACGGCGTGTCGTTGGGGCGCGCCGACGTCCACGGCGTGGCGAAGGTGCGCCGCTGGCGTTCGGCCATGGGGAGCCCGCGCATTGTCTCGCCCCCTTGCAGGTGACGGGTGAACCAGGCTTCGAACAGGACGCCGCCGCGCGAGGCCGGGGCGGTGGTACGGTCCCACCGCGACAGCATCGCTGCCGCATCGGCAACGTCGGGGGCGGGGTTGGACGCACGCACCGCGGCCAGCAGGTCGTCGGTGAAACGCTCACCGACCAGCATGCGATACGAGTGCTTGAGCGCCACGACATCGTCCAGCGTCATCTTCGGCTTCGCCGTCACCAGGCGAAGGGCAAGCTGCGTGCGGAAGCCTAACGCGGGGCGCGAGAAGTTCGACGGCCAGCGCGTGGAATCGATGATGGCGTTGAGGTTGGTGTAGTGGAACGGGTCGTTCGATTGCTGGATGTAGCCGCCGGGCGGGTTAAGCAGTTGCGGGAGCGAATCGAAGGGGACCATGTCGCGCCACATCTCGACCGAGGTGCGCACCGGGATGGCGATCGAGTCACCGCCCGACGGATGCGGCAACGCCGGCACCGTGGCGTTCCAGACGTAGAAGATGTTCCCGCGCGCATCGGCGTACGTGAAGTTCGACGTGGTGTGCGCGCGCAGGCGCATTGCCTCCTTCCACTCGTCGAGCGTGCGTGCGCGCATCAGGCGCAGGAACTGCTCTCCCTTGCGGAACTCTCCCTCCGACGGCCAGCGCACGACGTACACCTTGCCGTTGGCCCGCTCCACCACCGGCCCCACGTGCGTGCGCCACATCGTGCGCACCTCGCTCGAGAGGCCGGCGCCGTTGCGAAACTCGGCGACGACGTCCACGCGCTGCAGCGGCCGGCTCTCGCCATCCAGCAGGTAGTGGTCGACCTGCGTGGTGTCGACATCCAGGGCGTAGAGCGCCTCGTTGTCGGTGTTGTTGTTCGTCGTTGCCCATCCCAGCTCGCGATTGAAGCCGCCCACGAGCAGCGACGGATTCCCGATGCGGAAGTCGCCGTAGAAGTCCATCACGCCGGGAATCGTGACCTGCGCCTCGTAGTAGCCAGCGGTCCACTCCAGGTGCGGATTGCGCAGCAGGATGGTGCGCCCCGACTTCGTGCGCGACGGGGCAAAGGCCCAGGCGTTGGACCCTTCGCCTTCCCGCTGCAGCGAATCCTGTCGAGCGCGCTCGCGGCGAGCACGCGCGCGATCGGCGAAGGACTGCGCCGCGTTGGGGACGGCCTCCTCCATCCAGAGCGCGGCGACGTCCTCACCGGTGAAGTCGGTCGGCATCCACATCGGCATCTCGCCGCGGTGCTGCCGCACGTAGTCGTTCACGCCGGCCGCAAAACCGTGGTAGGTGGCGCGCGTCTCTTGTTGCAACTGCCGGAATGTCTCCGCGGCGCGCTGGTGCGCGAGGCGGGCCTCGAAGTCGCGCTCGAGCGAGTCGCGCCCGTAGTAACGCCCCAGGTGCCCGCGTGCGCGCACCAGTCCCAGCGCCACGCGATCGCCGTAGTCCTCGAGCTGCACCCACGCCATGGCGTAGCCGAACGCACCAAAATCCTCGGCGCGAATGTGCGGGACGCCGTGCGTGGTGCGGAGAATCTCGACCCGATCGGCATACGGGCGCGACGGTTGCGCCGCCGCCGCGTGCGCCACAGCGACGATCATTCCGCCCAGTGCAAGTGCGCGCTGCATCATTTCGGTTGGGTCGCCTTCCACGCCGCGAGCACTTCCGCCTCGCGCTTCATGTCGAGTCCGTTCACCTCGCCGCGCAGCGTGCGCGCCTGCTCCTCCGCCGGCCGCGTCTTGTGCCAGTCGAGCGTGTCCTTCGCCGTCACCGCCATGGACCGGAAGGTGAGCCCGGCGGCGATGGCCTTCTCCGCCTTGCGACGTTGGTAGCCAGCCGTGGCGCCGTATGGCGGTTGCCACACCGTCATGTGCCGCCACGGGCGAACACCTTGCGCCTGCAGGAACTCCCACGGGACCCAGGTGAAGTGCGCCCCGGCCGTCGTCACCGCCTTCACGCCGTACAGCATCTCGGCAATCGTCATGGGATGCTGTGGCCCCACGGCGTTGTAGGTGCCGAAGGTGCGCGCCTCGGCCACACGCACCGTCCACTCGGCAAGGTCGCGCGAGTCGATGAACTGGCACGGATCGTCCGGCTTGTCGGGGGCGAGCACTTCCCCGCCCTGGTCGATGCGCGCCGGCCAGTAGGTGAAGCGGTCGGTGCGATCGAGTGGCCCGACGATGAGGCACGGACGAATGACCGTGTGCATGTCGGGGTAGTGCGTGGCGACCTCCTGCTCGGCGCGTGTCTTGAGCGCGCCGTAATATCGGGACGAGTGTTGCGGATCGAGCGTATACGGATCGACGCCGTCGGGCATCGGCGTGGTCGGCGAGCTTTCATCGATCCCGATCTGGCTCTGGTCGCGATAGACCGAGGTGGTCGAGACGAAGATGTAGTGCTTCGTGTTTCCCTTGAGGTACTGCGCCGCGTTGCGCACCCACGCGGGGAAGGTCGTGGGATTGTCGATCACCACGTCGAACCGTTTCCCCTTGAGCGCGCTGGTGTCGCTGTTCAAGTCGCCGATGAGTTCCTCGGCCACCTTTCCCTTGAACATGCCGGGGCGCGTCTTGTTGCGGTTGAAGAGCGTGACGCGGTGCCCGCGGGCGATGGCATACTCGACCTGCTCGGGGCCGGTGAAGCCGGTGCCACCGAGGATGAGCATGTTGAGCGAGGCCGGGGCGCGCCCGACATCGCGTCGTTTGTCTTCGAACGCGCGCGAGGCTGCGGCGCTGGACGACGCGGGGGCGAGTGCCATCGCACCGCCGATGACGGCACTCGTCTTGAGAAATGAGCGGCGACTGCTCATGGATCGACTCCGCACGGATGGTGGGCGCAGGGGGAGCCTTCAACTTGGCCGCCGGGCCCGCGTCGCGCTACGACGCGGTGGGTCGTGGTTCTGCGGCCGGGCGCGCGCGTGCCGCCAGCCAGGCCAGGTACTCCGAGACCAGCGCGTCGGCACCAATGGTGCGCCGTGGGTCGAACTGTATTCCTTCTCCCGCAACGATGTCGGGTTCGATGAAGGCGCGAATGAACGACGCTCGCACGCGGACATCGATGGCATCGATGCCACGTGCCAGTCCCGTTCGCGGATGCATCCAGACGATGGTGCGCACATGCGACCGCGTGGCGGAGCGAGGATGGATGCTCACCAGGCCATACGTCGTCGTACGCCCAAAGCGGGACGTGACGAGAATCAGGGCGCCGGCGCCGGCATTTCGCACCGTCATCTCCGAGCGCGGCCCGGCCAGAACGTGCGTCACGCGATCGCGCCACGCTGTTCCCACCACCTCGAACGACGCGCGTGCCTCGAAGTGATCGTCTCGCCTGAGGATTTCGGGTGATCCTACGAGCTTTCGGTCGTGCGCCGTGAGGAAGTGCTGGGCATCGAACCCGTTGGTGCTCACCATCCACCACGGCATCTCCACATCGAAGGCGAACGGCGGCGCCGAGATGAGGGCGTCGCTCGACGCGTCCGCGAAGAACGGTGCCGGTGTCGTGTGCGCCGGATCGGTGTGGAAGAAGAGGTGGCCGCCGAGAACCGCGACGGGATAGGCATCGAGTCGCGCGGCTTCCGGCGGGACTTCGCCCGAGGGCGTGCCATCGCATCGACCGTCGCCGCGAAAGCGCCAGCCGTGCAGCGGGCACTCGAGGCAGTGCCCCACGACGTTGCCGCGTGCCAGGTGCGCCCCGAAGTGCGCGCAGCGACCGTCCAGCACGTGCAACTGACGGTCGACCGCGAAGGCGACGTACTCTCGATTCCCCAGCGTGATCTCCACGGGGCGCCGCATCGACTCGACCGGGGCGACATAGTACCAGCCGTGCGGCACGAGGGGCAAGTCGAGCGCGCCTGCGTGTTGTCGGGCGTTCACGTGGTCGCGCGAGCCGGAGTGGAGCGATGCGCCGCCAACGCTCGCCGCGAGACGGGCAGCAACTCGCCTGGCGTCGGGGCGCCGTGCGTCGGGGTGCCTAACGTTCGCGCCACATCGGCACGCAGCTGCCGGTCGATCCAGCGATGCAGCGTCGCGAACACCCGTCGGACCAGCGGGGCGCCGCGCATCGCGTCGCGTTGGAAATCGAGCATCTCGTCACGAATGGCTGGCTGGTATTGCAGGATCCCCTCGTAGAACAGCGTGGCGTCGAGCGATACGCGCCGCTCGACCAGTTCGTTCGCGAGCCACCGCACATGATGCCCCACCTCGCTGCAGGACATCGTCGTGTGCGCCCAGTAGGGCGAGACAGTTCGTGGATTCGCGTGCGTCACCAGCCCGTGGCGCGCGGCGAGATCGGGAGCGAGGATGGGGACCGTCGCCACGCGCGTCGAGAAGGTGGCCAGGAAGTGGAAGTCGGGGGATGACGCGACCAGCATGTCGCGCGTGGCCTCGAGCGTCGCGCGCGTCTCGCCCGGGAAGCCGACGATGAGTGAGATGACGGTCGTGAGCCCCGCGTCGCGGCAGGTCGCCAGCGCGCGTGCATTGTCGCGCGCCGTCGTGCGCTTCTGCATGCGGTCGAGCTGCCCCTGGTCTCCCGACTCGATCCCGATTTGCACCTGGATGCACCCCGCCGCACGCATGGCGCGCACGACGTCCGCGTCCAGCAGGTCATCGGCGCGGGCATAGCAGATCCACTTGATGCCGATGTTGCGCCTGACGAGCTCGTCGCAGAACTCGAGCAGCCGGCGCGTGGGCATGGTGAAGAGCGAGTCCAGGCAGGTGATGTACTCCACGCCCAGCGTGGTGGCGTAATGTTCCCAGTCGTCGGCCATGCGCCGGGCGGAGCGCGTGCGGAACTTCGTGTCGTCGAAGAGGTACGGATAGTTGCAGAAGGCACACCGATACGGGCAGCCGCGCACGCTCTCGTAGTGGATCATGCGATAGCGCTCTCCGCGGCGTCGCGCGACCAGCCCCCAGTCGGGGCGGTCGAGTGCGTCGAGGGAAAGCGTGGCTGGCACTCCGCTGAACAGCACCCGCGTCGGGCCAGCGCCCTGGAGCCGCCCGCGCTCCGGCGGGACCAACGTGCGAAAGCCGGAGCGAATCCACTCGGCGAGGGCCGGAACGAGTGACTCTCCGTATCCCACTGCGAGGATGTCGATGAGTGGCGACCCGTCCCATTGCAGGTGCAGCGTTCCGGCGAGTGCGCCGCCCACGACGATACGATTCCAGGGACGCTTGAGGCGCACCAGCAAGGGCTCCAGCTCGCTCAGGTCGCGGAGGAACGTTGCCGATGCGAAGACCACGTCGCACGCGCGCAGCTTCGCGTCGCTGTTGTCGGTGCCGCGCAGCAGGTCGTCGAAGGTGAGGAGCTCGAAGTCGATTCCCTCGCGGGCGAGCGCCGTGGCGAGCACGACTTCGGTGAGCTCGGGGGTGGCGACGTTCTCGCGCGTTTCGAGCAGCGCGCGCATTTCCGGCGACAACCGCTGACGATGCCGACGCGCGTGCAGCCGGCCGAGCAGCACCGACTCGGCGACCGTCGCCTTTACCTTGGCTTCCAGCCACGCGTGCTGGGCGTGGCGCGCCTGCACCACCTGTTTCCACAGCGCGCGAAGCAGGCTTCCTTCGCGCGCCGACAGGTAGCTCCCCGTGACGATGAGGACCTTCACTGGCGCAGATGCCATGGCGATACGATGCGGCGCATCGCCTCCTGGCGACAGGGGAACGCGCCGCGCGGATCGCGGCATTCATCCGCGCGGTGGCGCGTGACATGTGCGCACAGGTCCCGGCGTCGACTTGCCGTCATCCGTCGAAGTGGTAGAATCGCCCAAGGCGCCCCTCTCTCCCTGAGGCCGAGGTCGACGTGAACGATCTTGACGCGAGGCATGACTCCAGCGGTTCCAGCGGTTCCAACGGCTCCAGCGGCGCGCGCGGCGCCGGCGCCACGTCGGCGCGACCGCTGCGTATTGCGCTCATATCGCCCAAGGGGCCGCTCTACCGGCATCGCGGCGGGATCTGGAAGAAGTCGCTGCGTTACCAGCCGCTCACGCTCACCACGCTCGCCGCGCTCGTTCCGCGCGACGTGCCGCACAGCATCGTCCTCTTCGATGAGGGGATCACCGACGTTCCGCTCGACCTCGACGTCGACCTGATCGGCATCACCGTCATCACGGGGACGGCGGTGCGCGCGTATGAACTGGCCGATCGTTTTCGCGCCCGCGGGATCACCGTGGTGCTGGGCGGGCCGCATGTCACGCTGATCCCCGACGACGCGCAGCCGCACGCCGACGCAATCGTCGTCGGATACGCGGAGGAGAGCTGGCCGCAACTCCTGCGCGACGTGCGCGATGGCACGCTGGTGCCGCGCTACGTACAGCGCCCGGGGCTCGACATCGGCGGGCAACCGTTTCCCCGGCGTGAGCTCCTCCCCAGCGCGCACTTCCTCACCAACAATGTCTTCGAGGCCACGCGCGGCTGCGTGCACCCATGCGAGTTCTGCGTCGTTCCCACCGCGTGGGGACGCAAGCCGTACCAGAAGCCGGTGCACGAAGTGGTCGCCGACATCCGGCAGCACGGCGCGCGCAAGCTCATCTTCGTCGACCTCAACATCATTGCCGACCGTCGCTACGCCGTGGAGCTGTTCACCGCGCTCATCCCGTTGCGGCTGCAATGGTACGGGTTGTCGACGGTGCTGCTGGCGGACGACGATGAACTGCTCGCCCTCGCGCAGCGGAGCGGGTGCACCGGACTGCTCATGGGGCTCGAGTCGCTCTCGACGACGAACCTCAGGGGAAACCGCAAGGGGTTCAACTCTCCCGAGCAGTACGCCCGCGTGGTGGAACGCTTGCACGCGCACGGGATCGCGCTGCAAGGGTGCTTTGTCTTCGGCCTCGATGACGACACGCCGGACGTCTTCCTCAAGACGGCGGAGTTCGCGGTGGAGGCGCGGATCGACCTCCCGCGCTTTGCCGTCGTGACCCCCTTTCCCAACACGCCGCTCTACAAGCGCCTGGACGCGGAGGGGCGCATCCTCACCAGGAACTGGGAGCTGTACGACGCGCAGCACGTCGTGTTCCAACCCAGGCACATGAGCGTGCGGGAGTTGCAGCTGGGGATCGAGGCGGCATGGAAGCACGCCTACAGCTATCGCTCCATCTGGCGACGCCTGCGCCATTCGCCGGCGCCATGGCCGGTGCGCATCGGGACCAACCTGGGGTATCGCTTCTACGCCAACAACCTGTCGCGCTTCTACAACTGCGACTGGATCATCGGGCGCGCGCCCTCCGCGCAGCGCATGCCGCCGCCGGCAGGTACAACGCCTATCCCTGAGTCGGTGGCGCGCGAGCCGGAGGCGGTGTCGTGACCGCGTCACGGGCCATGCGCCTCACCATCGTGCACCCCTGCGTCGGGCGCATTCCGGGGCAGAAGTACATCCGCACCTGGCAGATGGAACCGCTCCCCGCGGCCACGCTCGCCGGGCTCACGCCGCGCGATGTCGAGGTGCGCTTCCACGACGACCGCATGGAGCGCATCCCGTTCGACGAGCCCACCGACCTGGTCGCGATCAGCGTCGAGACGTACACGGCCAAGCGCGCGTACCAGATCGCCAGCGAGTATCGCCAGCGCAAGGTGCCGGTGGTAATGGGGGGCTTTCACGCCTCGCTCTGCCCGGACGAGGTGGCAACGTACGCCGAGTCGGTCGTGGTGGGAGAGGCCGAGCAGTTGTGGCCAATGGTGGTGGACGATGCCCGTCACGGCCAGCTGCAAAAGTTCTATCGCGCAGCGGGACGGTCGTCGCTGGCGGGGCTGCGCCCGGATCGCTCGATCTTCCGCGGGAAGCGCTACCTCCCCATCGGACTGGTCGAGGCGGGGCGGGGGTGTCACTTCTCGTGCGAGTTCTGCGCGGTACAGACGGTCTTCGAGGCCTCGCAGACGCGACGCCCCATCGACCAGATCCTCGCCGAGGTGCGCGCGCTCAAGGACGAGAAGAAGCTCTTCTTCTTCGTCGACGACAACATCACCTCCAACCTGCGGCAGGCCAAGGAGTTCTTCCGCGCCCTCATCCCGTTAGGCATCCGATGGGTGAGCCAGGCCAGCATCAACGCCGCGCACGACGAGGAGTTCCTCGATCTCCTCAAGCGCAGCGGGTGCCAGGGCGTGCTCATCGGCTTCGAGAGCCTCGACCCGGCCAACCTCGAGTCGATGAACAAGCGCTTCAACACCGCCAAGGGAGGGTTCGAGCAGGCGTTAGGCAACCTGCGGCGCCACGGAATCCGCGTGTACGGGACCTTCATCTTCGGCTACGACGGCGACACGCCGGCGAGCTTTGCCCCCACGGTCTCGTTCGCGCAGTCGCACGCCTTCTACATCGCCGCCTTCAACCACCTCACCCCGTTCCCCGCAACGCCGCTGTACCAGCGCCTGGCGCGCGAGGGGCGGCTCCTCTACGACGCCTGGTGGATGGACGATCGCTACAGCTACAACCGCATCCCCTTCACGCCGCGCGGCATGTCGCCTGACGAGTTGCAGCGCTCGTGCCTCGCGGCTCGGCGCACGTTCTACGGCTGGCCCAGCATCCTCAGGCGGAGCCTGGACCCCGTGAACCGCGGCAACGGCTTCATGTGGCGCAACTTCTACATGATCAACGCGATGCACCGCGCCGACGTGAGCCTGCGCGACCACTACCCACTGGGAGACATGGCATGGCAGGGGGCGCTGCGGCCGGCGCACTGACCGCGCCCGTGCCTGACGACGGCACGTCGGTGCGCCCCGTCGTCACCTCCGTCGTGCGTGACGACGATGCGGCGATTCGCGCTCTCCTGCGCGCGTCGGTCATTCCCGGCGCGGTGCGCGTTGCCTTCACTCGCGAGCCGGACTACTTCGCCGGCGACGCGCTGGCCGGCGGCGAGGATCACGCCGTGGTCGCGCGTCACGGCGGCCGCCTGGTGGGATTGGGGCGATGCAGCGTGTACCCGCTCTTTCGCAACGGCGCCCCGGCGCGCGTGGCGTACCTGGGGGAACTGCGCCTCGCGCCCGGGACGGCCAACGGCGTGCGACTCCTGCGCGACGGCTATGCCGCGCTCGCCGAGTCGGTGGGCGAGGTGGAGGCCTGCTTCACGAGCATCACGAACGACAATGTGCGCGCCCGCTCCGTGCTGGAGCGCGGCGGGCGACTCGGCTTGCCGGCCTACGCGCCGATTGCATCGCTGGTGACGCTGGTGGCGCCGGTGGCGCCGGTGGCGCTGGTGGCGCCGGCAGCACCGCTGGCGCCGGCCGCGGGGTTCGCGATGGCGGCACCGGTGCGCTCGGCGCACCCGCCACACCACGTTGCGGCTGGCGGCGCCGACCGGCGCGCGGATGTCGCCGACGGTTTGGCTTTCCTTGCCCGGCACGCGCCCGACAGGCAGCTCGCGCTGCAGTGGGACGATGACCGGCTGGCGCGCCTGGCGCGACACGGCTTCACCGGCGACGATCTCGTGATTGTCCGGCGTGGGGGTGCCGTCGTGGCGGCAGGGGGGATATGGGACCAGCGTCCGTTCCGGCAGGTGGTGGTGGACGGCTACGCCGCTGCGTTGCAGCTGGCGCGGCCCGCGGTCAACCTGTGGTGTCGCCTCACGCGGCGCCCCGCACTCCCGCCGCCGGGGAGCGTGCTGGCGCAGGGGGCGCTCCTCGGCGCCACGGTGTCGGCACCCGGCGATTGGCGCGTGCTTTGGCCGGCGCTGCAGGCGTGCGCGCGCGCCAGGGGGATCGCCTGGCTCACCGTCGCGCGCGACGCACGCGATCCCGAACTCCCGGTGCTGCGCGCGCTCACGCGTGCGCGCGAGTATCACACCACGCTGTACGACGTGGCGCTGGGGCGGCGGTCGCCGGCCGCTGCGTGGGACTCACGCCTGGTACGCCCGGAGGTCGGGCTCCTGTGACGCTCTCCCTCACCCCCGATATCCCTGCGTTGCAGGTGGCGGGCGACGTGGCCGATTCGGTTCTCCGCTCCGCACTGGGCGCCAGTGAACGGCACGAGCTGTTTGCGCTCCTCGACCGCCACTTCGAGGGCGTGACCCCCGTGCAGTTCGCGCGCGACCTCGAGGAGAAGGACTGGGTGCTGCGCATCCGACGCGAGGGCCGGCTCGTGGGTTTCACGACGTTGCAGCTGTACAGCGCGACGATCGACGGAACGTGCGCACAGGTGCTGTACTCCGGCGATACGATCGTGGCTCCCGAGGCGTGGACATCGCCGGTGCTGGCACGCGGGTGGATCGCCCTCGTGCGGGCGCTGCAGCAGGTGCAACCGGGCGAGCGGTGGTACTGGCTCCTGCTCTCGTCGGGCTTTCGTACGTATCGCTTTCTCCCTGTTTTCTGGCGCGACTTCTGGCCGCGCCACGACGCCGAGGCGCCGGCAGGAGTGCGCGAGACGCTGAATGCGCTGGCGACCGCGCGATTCGGGGAGTCGTATGATGCGCGCGCCGGCGTGGTGCGCTTCGCGCATCCTCAGCGGCTGCGTGGCGCGCTGGCCGACATTCCCGACGGTCGCACCGACGATCCGCACGTGCGCTACTTCCTGGCCCGCAACCCGGGATGGAGGGCGGGCGATGAACTCGTCTGTCTCACCGAGTTGAGCGACGCGAACCTTACGGCTGCGGGATTGCGCATGGTACGCAGCGATGCGCGCCGCTCGTCGCTGTCAACCTCGCTGGAATCAGCAGCGCAAGCACCAGCGCAAGCACCACCGCTGGCACTCACACAAGTACCGCCGGCGGCACCGTGACCATCGGCGCCACGGTGGCCAATGCGTTATGGTTGGCATCGATGCGCCCGGCGGCGCGTGCGTTCGAGCGCGCGCTCGACCAGCCGGGCGCCGCGCAGTGGCGCTGGCTCGCTCGCCAGTTGCAGCTGCATGCCTCCAGCGAGTTTGGCCAGGCACGCGAGTTCGGGCGCATCGACTCGCCGCGGACGTATGCGCGCGCCGTGGAGCTGTGCACCTACGACGACCTCGCCCCACACATCGCGCGCATTGGTGCCGGGGTGCGCGACGTCCTGGCCACGGGGCGCGTGACGCACCTGGCCCCGACGAGCGGCTCCACCGGCGCGCGAAAGCTCATTCCGTTCAACGCCGAGTTGCAGCGAGGCTTCAGCGCCGCCGTGGGCGCGTGGATGCACGACCTCGTGCGCCAGCGCCCGGCGCTGGTCGGCGGTCCCGCCTATTGGTCCATCTCCCCGCTGGTGGAGGAAGCTGCGGAGGAGAGCAACGCAGCGCGCACCGCGCGGGGCGCCGCGCAGTGCGTCCCACCCGGCGCCGACGAATGCGACGTGCCACACGCCGCCATCCCGATCGGATTCGCCGACGACGCCGACTACCTCGGCGCGGGCGCTGCATGGCTCGTGCGGCAGGCGATGGCCGCACCGTCATCGCTGCGACACGTACGCGACATGCAGGCCTTCTGGCGCCTGACCGCGCTCGCGCTCCTCCGCCGGCGGGGGCTGCGGCTCATCTCGGCATGGCATCCGTCGTTTGTCGACATCCTGATGGACGCGGCCAGCAACGCGTGGGAGGAACTGCTGGATGCCATCGCGAGCGGCACGTGTCCGTGGATCGCCGCGCTCCCGCCCGGCGCACGCGCTGGCTGGACGACATCTCCCGACCCTCACCGCGCCGATGAACTGCGCCGCCTGGGACGCGACTCGTGGCCGTCGTGGTGGCCGCAGCTTCAGGTGATCAGTTGCTGGGGAGAGCAGGGCGCCGAAGCAGGGTGGCGCTCCATTGCACGCCACGTGTCGGCGCATGCATCACACGTGTTGGTGCAGCCAAAGGGGCTCCTCGCCACCGAGGGCGTGGTGACAGTTCCCCATGGGATGACCCATGTGCTCGCGCTCAATTCGCACTTCTTCGAGTTTCTCGATCGCGACGGGAACGTTCGCTTGGCGCAGGAGCTGAATCGCGGCGGTGAGTACGAGGTCGTGCTGAGCAATGGCGGCGGGCTGTGGCGCTATCGCCTGGGCGACATGGTGGCGTGCACCGGCCACCTCAAGGCAACTCCCACGCTGCAGTTCCTGGGTCGCGCCGGACAGGTGAGCGACCTTCGCGGTGAGAAGCTCAGCGAGCCCTTCGTGGCACGAGCGCTGCGCGGCGCATGGGAGGGGGGTGAAATGCCCGCTTATGTCGCGCTCCGCGCGTGGAACGATGGGGCGGCAGCCGGCTACGAGCTGCTCGTGGCAGAAGAAGCGCGCGCCGACGGCGCCAACGCGCGTGATGCCGCACACGAGGCGCGCCTGCGCCACTTGGAGCGCGCGCTGTGCGAGAACCCGCACTACGCCCTGGCTCGCCGGCTCGGCCAGCTGCAACCGCTGCGGGAGCGCTCGGTGCCGCGCGACGCCGCGCGTGACGATCTGTGGTCGCACCCCGGGCGCCTGGGCGATGCAAAGCCTCGCCTCCTGCTCCCTGCGGTGGAGCGGCGCATCGCACCGGACGGCTGAGTTGTGCCGGGCGGACCGCGACGCGCGCACGGCTCGTCGCGGCCTCCCGTGCGGCGCGTCCCTGCTAGCTCGTCGCGCGCTCCTGCGTCGTATGAATGCGCCCGCCCCCGAGTACGTGCCACGGGCGCCGACACTCCAGTTGTCCCATGCCATCACCTCGCCCCTCGGACGCTTCTCGCCGCGCACACCGTCCCAAGCCGCGCCCCCAGCGAATCGGACGGCTCCGCGCCGAGTCCCACAATAGTGTCGCGGCGCTCGTTGCGGCGTCGCTCCTTGCCCTGTCGGCGTGCGGGACCAGCGACTCGATCACATCCAGCGTCGCCTACTCGCAGCGCATGGTTGGCGCGCTGCAGTTGCAGTCCACGGCCGCCCTCCCCGCCACTCTCAACACCCGCGCACAATCGGGTAACGTCACCTGGACGCCGCCCATCCCGGCGACCGAGGTCCGCATCCTCGTCCCGGCACAGGTCATCGAGGTGCGCGACACGGTGCGCGTTGGCGAGTCGGTGTCGATCGTCGTCAACACGATCGGGGAGAACGGATGCTGGCAGTCAGACGGCGGGACGATCGCGCAGCGCGGCGATTCCGCCTTCGTCGTCGCCTATGATCGCCATTCGGGGGCGCAGATCTGCACGCAGCTCTGGACCGATCGCCTCGCACATCAGGTCACCGCGGTCTTCCCCACGCCGGGCATCGGGGTGATCCGGGCGCAAGGGCGCCGCATCAAGGACAGCGATCCTTCCTACTCGACGCCGGTGACGGCCGAACGGAAGATCGTCGTCATCCCCTAAGCGTGCGCAGCTAGTGTGGCGCCCGCATCAGCGACTCGACCGTCCCATGTCGGCGCGCACGCCCACCGAGAGGAGCGCCGGGAGCCACCCCAGCCGCCCCGGGTCGCGCGACGGCGACTCGCGATAGTAGAAGATCGCGTCGCGCCGATCGAGGGCGTTGAGGACGCGCGCGTAGGGGGCCAGCACCACGCGACACGAGGGTCCGGCCACGCACACGCGCGAGGAGATGGTGGCGTCCACGCGCAGGAACGAGCGTTGCGGGGGGAGGGCCGACTCCGCCGAGGCCGACACGACGTTTCCCGAGGAAGTCGACGCCGGCGCACTGCGATTGGCGCTCTCCAGGACGACGGCGGCGAACGAGAGGCCGCGCGCATACGACGCCGAAAGCGATCCGTACAACCTCCAAAGGCGCGCAGCAGCGCCGAGCGAGGCCACCTGCTCGAGGCGCGACGACACCACCTCGGCTGCCGAGTCGCGGTCCCAGGCGCGCACCTCGCGCGCCACGCGCGAGTACGACGCCGTGAGCGACGTCGCCCCGCGCGCGTACTGCCACATGAGGTCGATGCCACGGTGGCGCAGTGCCGACTGCCCCACCCCGGTGCGCTGCGGCCGCTGCCAGTATGCGACGGCTGACACGCCGGCATGTGACCACCGTTGCGACGCCCCAACTTCGAGTTGCATCGCGGTCGACTGCGAAAGCCACGCGCCGCCGCCCACCGGCGCGCTGGCCGCCAGCCCGGTGGAGGGGAGCACGGTGGCACCGCCGGACTCGTCGAAGAGCGTCGCGGTGCGCGAATAGCCGCCCACCCCCAGGCGCAGCGCACTTCCCCCGCTCGGCGTCGCCTCCAGCGCGAGGCGCGGGAGGAACGTGACGCGCCCGGCGTCGAAGGCGCTCGGCGCCATCACCGCGCGCCCCCCCACCCCCAGCTGCAACCAGGGCGCGAGCAGGCGGCGGTGGTCGACGTACACCGCCCCCGTCGTTCCCGCCACGCGCGCCATCACCGGCACCTGGTCGCACGCCGACGCGATGGGACAGGGATCGCCGCTCCCCGCACTCGTGAGAGGCGCGCCCGTGGAGTCGCCGGCAACGGTGCGCTGCACGTCCATGCGTTCCCCTTCCACCCCCACTGCCGTCACGGCGCGTGTCGTGCCCCAACGATGCTCTGCCAGAACGGCCAGGCGGCGCGAGTCGGCGCGGAGGTGTCCCGCACGCAGCGTGAGGAGCGGAAGGTCGATGACGGCGTCGGCGAGCCCGGCGCGCAGCAGCGTCCCGTGCCGCTCGCGGGTGCGTTCCCATGCCAGCGAGCCGGCGCGGTTGCCCCAGCGGGCGTTGTCGATCCCCTGGTCGCGCGGCAGGTCGAGCGCCTCGTCGGTGACGAGGGCGGTGGCCCGGAGTTCGTCGCCCGCCGCGGGTTGCAGCTGCAGGCGCACGAAGCCATCGCCGTAGGCATAGCCCGGGTCGGCGCCGGCCCACTGCGCCACGCGCCCGTCGTTCACGCGCCGCACGCCGGCCATGAGCGAGCCGCGGCTGCCTAACGGGAGCTCGCCGCCGGCGCGCTCGGACAGCACGTCGATCGTGGCCCACAGGCGCAACGAGTCGGTGGCCGCCGGCCGGGCACGCAGGTCGAGGACGTAGTCGGTGCCGCCATCGTAGCGCGCCGGCGCTCCCCCCGACCACATGCGGGCCGGCGCCATCACGTCCTCGTCCACCACGGGGAGGAGCCCCCCCAGGTGCAACGGCGCGCCCAGCGGGATCCCGTCGAGCGTGACCCGCGCCCCCGCATCCTTCGCCCCCCAGATGAACAGCGTGCGCCCGTCGCCCCCACTCCCGGGGTCGCCGGCACCGCGCCCGGGCACGACACCAAGGATCGCACTCGTCATCGCCCCCGGCGAGGCAAGGAGCGTCGCCGCACGGCTGGACGATGCCCCGTCGGCATAGCGCGCATTCAGCGCCTCGATCCCCGGGGCGAGCGCGGGCTCGTCGTCACGCGACGCCTGCACGACGATGGCCGACAGCGAGACGGGAAGCCTCGTCAGCTGCACGTCGAGCACAAGCGCCGACCCCTCGGGGACGACGAGGCCGAGACGCGTGGGACGATACGCCGCACGCGTCACGAGCAGCGTGTAGTGCCCAGGGGTCATCGCCGGAAAGACGAAGCCGCCGTCCAGCGCCGAGGTGGCCATGCGCGCGGTGCCGTTCCCCTCGAGCACGACGAACGCCGAGGCAAGCGGGACGTCGGCACCGGCGTCGAGCACGCGCCCGCGCACTTCACCCAGCAGCGTCCGAGCGGAGTCGCGGGCAGTTGCAGCGCGTGCCACGGCGCGCCCCTCCGCGCGCCCCTCAGCGCGCCCCGCCGCGCGAGCGCTGCCCACCGCGCGCGTCGCCACCGTGCGGGAGAGCGTGTCCTGCTGCTCCATCGCCCGCGCCTCCGGCATCGCGCTCGTCAGGCGCGTCGCGACGGTAAGGGCGAGGACGGCGGAAAGCATCAGCACGACACGGTACGCACGGTGACGGATTGTCTCAGGATGCGGATTTCGCGGCGGCCCCGCGTCACGCGAGGCGCGAACTGCAGCGCGCGTCAGGGCCCTTCGCGTTAGACCCGGCGCGTCGCCGCCTGTGTCTCCCTCGTTACCGCCCCGGGGTGAGGAGGATCCCGGCCGCCGCTGCCTCGCCGGGCACGACCGTCGTCCCACGAACGGAGACCACCGTGCGCCCATCGTGCGTCACGCGCGCGCTGCGCAGCGTCGACGGGAACTCCACCTCGACTACCGCACCCGCGCCGGCGAGCTGGACCTCGAGCTTGCCATCCCCCGTGAGGAAGCGCGGAACCCGCTCGCTCCCCGCACCGCGCGGCGTGGACGTGACGGTGACCTGCACGTCGCGCCGGTCGCTGACCCGCACCACCATGCGCGCCGGCGACTGAGACGGTTCGTTGGCCGTTGCAGCCGGCGCCGGCATCTCCAGGAGCGAGACCAGCGCCTCGCCGTCGACCGGGAGAACTGAGACGGCGGCGGCGGGAGCGGAAAGCGGCGCCGGCGCTACCGGGACATCGATCGCTGCAGTGCTCGCGCTCGCCGTCACCGGTGTCGCCGAGTCGTTGCGCGACAGCAAGTGACGCCAGCGGGGAGCCGTCATCGCCGCCGCCCCGCCGCCCACAACGAGGAGCACGGCCGCCGCACGGCGCATGGCGACCGACGCGCTCCCCCACCACCCGCGGCTCGCGGCGCCGCGATCGCTCAACTTCGTGCGCGCGTTCCCCGCGAGCGGCCGCACTCGCGTGGCATCACTCGCGATGGAGGACTCGCGCCACCGGCCGCCCGCTCGCCATGCGTCGGGTTCGCGCGTGTCGACGAGTGCCACCTCCACCTTGAGCGCCGCCATCGCCTCGCGCAGGTCGCGTAGCGCGTGGCGGCACACGGCGCACGTTGCCATGTGCGCGGCCGTCTCGCGGTGCCCCTCCGCGTCGAGCGTCTCGTCGGCGAAGGCAATCAGCAACGCCTCGCTAGGGTGCGGCATCGGTGGTCTCCTGCAGGTAGGCCTTGTGGAAGCGCTTGAGCGCCCGGGCAATCAACGTGGGGACGATCTCGACGCGCACGTCGATCACGTCGGCAATCTCGGCGTAGCGAAAGCCCGACTCACGCAGCAGCAACGCCTCGCGGTCGCGCGGTATCAACCTATCGAGCGCCAGGCGCACCACGCGCACCGACTCGGCGCGGTCGAACTCTTCTTCCGGCGACTCGGCCTGGGCGTCGTCGGGGTGCGCGGCGTGGCGCTCGCGGATCGCGGTGCGCCGCGACTGGTCGCGCACGAGGTTCGTGCAGACGCGGAAGAGCCACGAGCGCGGGTTGTCCACGGCGCGCGTCTCGCGCCACAGCCGCAGGAAGGCATCCTGCACGACGTCCTCCGCCAGGTGCACATCACGCGTTAGGCGATGGACGTAGCGCAGGAGTTCGAGCCGGTGCTCGGCGTAGATCGCTTCCCAGGTGGCGTCCGGTCCCATTCGTGTGCGGTGTATCGCGTGGCGCGACAGGGGCTTCCGTCCCCGGTGGCAACGCACGCCCCGGCCCCTGTACGACGCCTGACACCCGGGATGCTAGCACCCCCTGCACGCCTTCCAGAGGGGGAAGGGGTGAAGTGCTATACGTCGGTGGACGGCGCGTCCTATCGCTCGCCACGCCGCGCCATGGTTGGCGCCGGGCTTCCCTTCAGCACGAGGACATACGCCATGCGAGCCGTTCATACGACCCGTCGTCGCACCCGACTTCACGCCCGCCGTCACGCCCGACTGCTCGTCCCCATTGCGCTCCTCTCGCTCACGGCCGCCTGTGACGACTCCGACGCTCCCGACGCGGTCGCCAGCATTCGTTTCCTCCATGCGTCACAGGGACGCGCGGCCGTGGACTTCCGCGCCGATGGCACCACCGAAGACGGTGGTCGCAGCTACGGCGCCGCCTGGTCCAACAGCGTGGTGCTGGAAGCGGGAGCGCGCACGCTGAGCGCGCGGCTGGCCGGCGCCACGACCGACATCGCCTCCACCGCCGCGTCGCTGGTGAACAGTGCGTCGTACTCCGCGATCCTTGCCAAGCGCCCCACCGGCGACTCGCTCCTTGTCCTTGCCGACACCGCGGCCACGCCGGCCGATACCAAGGCCTTCGTGCGCATCCTGAATGTCGCGCCGACTGCGGCGAGCGTGGATGTCTACATCACCGCAGCAAACGCCGACCTTGCGACGACGACGCCGAACGCCACCGCCATCGACTTCCTCAAGCGTTCGCCGTATCTCGAGGTCACCGCAGCCGCGCAGCGCGTGCGCCTCACCACGGCCGGGACCAAGTCGGTCGTCCTGGACGTGAACACGCTCGCGCTCCCCAACCGCAGCGTGCGCAGCATCGCCGTGCTCGAGGCCACTGCCGGCGGCGCTCCCCTGCAGGGGATTGTCTCGGCGGAACGGAACTGAGGCACGTCATCAGGGTGGAGCGGGGTCCCGGGCGACGAGGCGTCGCCCGGGGCCCTTGCGCCGTGCACCCACCCAGGTTGCATGTGCAGGGCGTCCAAGGGCACAATGCATCAGCCAGCTTGCAGAGCGTCGAGCCCGGTCACCATATGGAGGCGCACCCGATTGCTGCCCCTTCCCGCGAACGCCCATGCCCTCACGCCGCCCGCCGCGACGTTCCTCCAAACGCTCCACCGCGCGCCCCGCCAGCCGCACTGCCGCCCGCACCGCCGCGCGCACCGCCACCGACAGCAGCAACGCCAGCACGCGCGCGGAGCCGCTGCCGCCCCAGCGCTACATGACGGTCATTGCGCAGGATCCCGCGGTGCGCCACAAGGGGAAGATCGTCACCGCACGAATCGCCGTCCCCGCCGAGGCGCTGCGCCCTGGCCCCATGGGCTACCGGTTGCAGCTGGTGGACTACGACGCCACCGCCCGGCGCTTCAATGGCCTGCACGAACTCCCCGCGCGCTACGAAGACGAACCGCGCGCCTGGCACGAGGGCGACCCGGCCATCGTGGACGACTACCGCTTTCACGCGCAGAACAGCTACGCACTCGTCATGCGCACGCTCGCGCGCTTCGAGTTTGCGCTGGGGCGACGCATCGGGTGGTCGTTCCGCACGCACCAGCTCAAGGTGGCGCCGCATGGGATGTACGACGCCAACGCGTTCTACACGCCGGAACAGGAAGGGCTCGTCCTGGGATACTTCGCGGGCGTCAGCGGCGCCCCGGTCTTCACCTGCCTCTCGCACGACATCATCGTCCACGAAACGACGCACGCGCTCATTGACGCATTGCGCCCGCGCTTCATGGACCCGTCCACCCCCGACCAGGCGGCGTTCCACGAAGGGCTGGCCGATGTCGTCGCCCTCCTCTCGGTCTTCTCGCAACCCGAGGTGGTGAGGCACCTGTTGCGCGGCGGCGACCGCGCGGACGCCATGCTCATCGCGCGCAAGGACGTCCTCCCCGAGGCGCTGCGCGAGAGTGCGCTCTTTGGCCTCGCCGACCAGATGGGGAGCGAACTCGCCTCGCTGCGCGGCAGCGCCTTGCGGCGCAGCGCCTCCATCGACCCCGATCCCGCCCTCAAGGATTCGTACGAGTTCCTCGAATCACACCGGCGCGGTGAACTCTTTGTCGCTGCCGTGATCCGCGGCTTCATCGATGCGTGGTCGGCCCGCATTCTCTCGTCAGGCACCCCCACCGCCAAGCGATTCCCGCTTGATCGCGTGGCCGAGGAGGGGGCCAACATTGCCGACGCGCTCGTGACGATGTGGATTCGCGCCCTCGATTACATGCCGCCGGTGCACCTGGCGTTCGGCGACGCACTGAGCGCAGCGCTCACCGCCGACCTCGAGGTGCGCCCGGATGACTCGCGCTACCAGCTCCGCGAGCACATGCGTCGCAACTTCGCCGCCTTCGGCTTTGCCCCCGCCTCGCGCCGCAAGGACCTGCCGGGAGTCTGGAACCCGCCGCCTAACGGGCTCCGCTACGACCGCGTGCGCTTCGAGTCGATGAAGAGCGACGCCGACGAGGTCTTCCGCTTTGTCTGGGACAACCGCGAGCGCCTCGAGCTGCGCGACGGCGCGTACACGCAGGTGCTCTCGGTCAATCCGTCGGTGCGCATCGGGTTCGACGGCTTCGTGGTGCGCGAAACGGTCGTCACCTACTACCAGGTGGCCCGCCTCACACCGGACGAACTCGCCGCCGTTGGGGTGAAGGCACCGGCCGACTACCTGCGGCGACTGGCGGAGCTTGATGAGGAACGCCGGCAGAAGCGCGAAGCCGACGCGGCGCGGCGCACGCCGCACTCCGACGAGGCGCCTGACGAGTCGGCGAATGTCGGCGGCGACGCGGGCGATGACGACCAGGCGATCCTCACGCCACTCTACGGCGGCGGTGTCCTCATCTTCGACGAGTACGGCCACGTGAAGTACTGGGTGCATAACGACGTCTTCGGCTCCAGCCAGCAAGCGCGCCTCAAGTACCTGTGGGAAGAGGGACTCCTGCAGCCCGAGCAGGACGGCGCCCGGCTGCGCGCCGAGCGCTTGTCGTCGTTGCATCGCGCGCGCGCACTCGGCGTGCGCCGCGCCTTCCGGGAGGGGTGGTAGCCATGGCCACGAGACAACCGACAGAAGTGCAGATCCGATCGTATCAAGTGGGGTTCGGCGATTGCTTCCTGCTGTCGTTCATCTACTCCGCGCGCATGGCCCGTCATGTCCTCATCGACTTCGGGACGACGGAGCTGCCGAGCAAGTCGACCAAGGCGCTCAAGCCATCGGCGTACATGCCGATGGTGGCCGAGGACATCAAGCGCGTGTGCGGCGGCGAAACGGGGCGGCTCACCGCCGTCGTTGCCACGCACCGCCACGCCGACCATATCAGCGGCTTCGGCACGGATGGGCGCACCGGCGACTCGGGGAGCATCATCAAGGCACTGCGCCCTAAGCTGATCTTGCAGCCGTGGACCGAGGACCCCGACGCCGCCACCGACGCGCGCAAGGCCACACGTCTGTCCAACCGGTCGCGCAAGGGCTTCGTCGCCTCGCTCGCCGCCATGCACGAGGTGGCCGGCCAGGTGGCGGCGCTCGCCGCGAAGAACCCGCCATGGATGAGCGCCGCCATCCGCAAGGAGCTGTCGTTCATTGGGCAGGACAACATCGCCAACCGCTCGGCGATCGATAACCTCATCGCCATGGGTGAGGCGTCGGGCGCCGCGGCGCGCTACCTCCACTATGGCGTCAAGTCGGGGCTCGACGCGCTCCTGCCAGGCGTGAAGGTCCACGTCCTCGGCCCTCCCGACCTCACGCAAACCAGCGGCATCACCAAGCAGGTGAGCGAAAACGAGAACGAGTTCTGGCAGCTTCTTGCGGGATCCAAACTACGCGTAGCAGGGGGCGCGCTCGCGGGAGGACTCGGCGCGCGCAAGCGCGGCGATGCGCCGGTGGTGCCCATCGAAGGGCGTTGGTTCCGCGATCGGCTGGAGCGGATGCGTGCGCAGCAACTGCTCGAGATCGTGCGATCACTCGACCAGCAGATGAACAACACCAGCGTCATCCTCCTGTTCGAGGTCTTCGGGAAGAAGTTGCTCTTTCCCGGCGACGCGCAGTTGGAGAACTGGAGCTACGCCCTGCAGGAGGCGCCGGACGCCGAGCGGGTGCGCGAGCTCCTGGCCGACGTCGACGTGTACAAGGTGGGGCATCACGGGAGCCGTAACGCGACGCCGAGGAAGCTGTTGTGGGAGAAGTTCCGCAAGCGGAAGGGGCGGCAGCTCAAGACGCTGCTCTCGACGCTCCCAGGCAAGCATGGGCGTACGACGTCGAATACCGAGGTGCCGCGCCGGACCTTGCTGCAGGCGTTGGAGGAGGAGAGCCAGCTGCTCAACACCGACGACCTGTCGTTCGGGGCGCAGCCGGAGTTGTGCAACGTGTTGGTGGTGAAGCCGGCGACGTGAGGTCGATCGCCGGTGAATCGGGACGGTCAAAATCCAACCGGAGAGACTGGCAGGAGCCTCTCAGCTCACTATCGACGTAGTACGATCGTTACGGCATCGATTGCGGAAAGCGAATAGGGGGCGTTCACGAAACCGGTTCTCCCAACTTGCAGCACCGGTGCGGACCGCGACCTACCGAGGGGCACTTCGACGCCACCTCGCCAGGAAGCACGTGAGACCGACTTGAGCGGCACCGCGGAATGATCGGCCTCCTGGGGCTTCGTCGCCAGAGAAACGCCCGCTCCAAATACCAACCGAACAGGAACTGCAGCACTCACAGACATTGCACCTTCCAGTCTCGCGCCCCAAAGCCACGAGGGAAATACCGCATCTGGAAGACAACCAGACGTAGTCGGGTGGCAAAGCGCGATATCGTCCGTTGTAGAAACGCCGTGATCCAACGTCGCGAGCACACGGACTGAATGCCGTCCAGCGAAGGTCCGTTCAACGCCAAGAAGGCCTCCGAGATCTGCAATACCACCTTCGGGGTGACTCGTACGCATCCCCCCTAACGATACTCCGAACAGGACCCGCATCGGTTCGGGCGTCTGCGCGGCGGCGTTCTGCGAGATCACAGTCCATCCAGTGAGCGCAAGCGCTGCCGTCCCAACGAACCGCATCATCAGTCGTCTCCCGTTGACGGAACCCGCGTGACTGAGACACCGCACGTCGGATTTCCAGACGCAACGTTCACAGTGCGGCTCTCTGCCGCATGCGACGCGCCACGCGCTTCGTGCCCACCCGAATGCCGTCGCCCCGCAGGTCACGCTGCACCTGCGGGGCCCCGTACGTCTCGCCACTCGCGCGATGAATGATCCGTACGCGCGCCATGAGGACCTCATCCGCGATCGCGCGCACCTCAGGTGCACGCCTCCGCGAGTTGTAGAAGCCGCTCGGCGACACCTCAAGCACAGCGCCCATGAGTCGCACCGGATGCTCGTGCCGATGCCGCGCAATACAGGCGTACTTCACCGCGACTCCCTCGCGAGGTACACCGCGACTTTGTTTGCGAACTCACGCTCCGTCTTGAGCCGCGCATTCTCGCGCCGCAGCCGCTGCCTTCCTGCTCGGGCGTCTCGACCACACCCGCCGCGGCGAGCCCACTCGGCCGCGCCGCCGGCACGCGGGTCCACTCCCGCAGCTGTTCGGGGCGGACGTCCAACCCCTGCGCCACGTGCGTGAGCGTCCCACCCTTGGCCCGCCGCTCGTGCATCAACCGGACCGCTTCCTGTTTGAACTTCCCGGGGAATGCGCGGCGCTCACGCCGGGCGTTCGACTCCTTCCTTCGTGGCGTCATGAACCACCTCCGCCCGCAATCTGGGGCAAGTGAGGTGTCCGTCAAACCTGGTCAGGTCCAAACCTAGGGTGCGTGAGGTGTCCACGAAACTGGGGATGGCTCACTATCTCCGCATCTCGACCCCAGAGCGGTGAGCTTGTTGTTGTACAAGCTCTGGCCAGAAGTGTCCTGCCTCAGTTGAAATGTGACTCCCAGCCGCTCACTCTATGCAGTGAGCCCGGAGGAGTCCATGAGTCGACGCAACGGCAAGCCGAAGGCCCGGCGACAGTTCACGCCCGAGGAGAAAGCCACGATCCTGCGGCGGCATCTCGTCGACAAGGTCCCCGTCTCGGACCTGTGTGACGCGTACGCGATCCAGCCCACGCTCTTCTACCTCTGGCAGCGCCAGGCCTTCGAACACCTGAGCGCTGCGCTGCAGGATGGGCGCTCGCAGCGGGGCATATCGCAGGCCGGCGCGGCCGAACGGGCACGCGTGGCCGCGCTCGAAGCCAAGCTCGCAAAGAAGGATGCGCTGATCGCCCAGGTGTCGGAGGAGTACCTCGCCCTGAAAAGAAAACTTGGGGCGCCCTGACCGCGCGATGGGTCCCGCCCGATCTCCGCGATGCGGTCGTCGATTTCGTGACGGCCTTCAGTGCGCGTTCCGAGCAGTCGGTGCGCTGGGTGCTGGCACGCCTGGGCCTTGCTCCGACGCAGTACTATCGCTGGACCGCCCGCTACGGGAAGACCAACACGCCCGCCGGCCCCGTGCCGCGCGACCATTGGCTGCAGCCGGCGGAGCGGCAGGCGATCCTCGCGTATCACGACACGCATGCCCCGGAGGGCTATCGGCGCATGACGTCCCTGATGCTCGACGCGAACGTCGTCGCCGTGAGTCCCGCGACGGTGTATCGCGTGCTGCGGGCGGCCGAGGTGCTCGACCGGTGGAACCGGACGCCGTCGAAGAAGGGCACGGGCTTCGTGCAGCCGACGGCGCCGCACGAGCATTGGCACATCGACATCAGCGACCTCAGCGACCTCAATATTGCGGGGACGTTCTACTACCTGTGCGCGCTCCTCGACGGCGCCACGCGCTTCCTCGTCCATTGGGAGCTGCGCGAACGCATGACCACGGTCGACGTCGAGACGATCCTGCAGCGGGCGCGCGAGCAGTATCCCGATGCGCGCCCGCGGATCATCTCGGACTACGGCCCGCAGTTCCTCGCGCGCGACTTCAAGGAGTTCATGCGGCTGGCGGGCATGACGCATGTCCGCACGTCGCCCTACTATCCGCAGTCCAACGGGAAGCTCGAACGCTGGCACCAGACGCTCAAGGCCACGACAATCCGGCCGCAGGCACCGGCGTCCCTCGAGGAGGCACGTCGACTGGTGGCCGGCTTCGTGGACCACTACAATCACCACCGCCTGCACAGCGCGCTGGGGTATATCACGCCGGCCGACGCGCTGGCGGGCCGCGCGGATGCCATCTGGGCCGCGCGCGATCAGAAGCTCGAAGCGGCCCGTGCGGCCCGGCGGCACGCGCCACCCCCCCCGTCCCCACCGACGTCCGTCACCCCGCGGTCCTACACTGAACACCCACCCCACCTGTCACATTCTCGCTGAACCAGGACAGAAGAACCATTGTGCTTTTCGCGGTTTGGAATTGAGCATCTTGCTAGTCCGGAAAGCACTCGCTTCGATTAGTAGTGCGGCCAACTGTGATATGTGGACCTACAGCTACCCCCGCTTCTGCTCAAGACTTCGCGCGATTGCTTTCCGGCGCTGGGCGGCTTCCTCCTCGCTGAGCCGCCAAATTCTCGCGACGCGCATTGCGCAGTCGTCGGACACGAGTGACAAGAGATCTAGCAAAGCCTCCGATACATGCCACACCCCTTGTGCCGATTGTGCCAATTCCGCACCGTGTTGAGCCGCTGTTTCCGCATCTGTTACGAATGACAAGGCTGCCACGTACTCAGCCTCACTAAAACGGCTCGCTTCATCATCTGACTGTGGTCGAATGTTTCGTAGCATGGTAATGGCATTCGTGGTTACTGGCGGCCCGCAGATGAGTTCTTCTATTAAGGAGCATACTGAGCTTACCCCGATTTAGTGGACGCGTAAGTGATAGGAACTACGCTGCCACCTTCAACTGCGCGTCGTACACGCCCGGACTGACGTAACCTAACGACGAATGGCGCCGCTTCCGGTTGTACCAGGTTTCGATGTAACGGAAGATGGCCCGACGCGCCTCGTCTCGCGTATGCCAGTCGTGCTTCATCAGCAGCTCGAACTCCAAGGTGGCGAAGAAGCTCTCGGCGACCGCGTTGTCGTACCAGTCGCCCTTGCCGCTCATGCTGGCAATCATCCCGTGCTTCGCCAGCTCCTCCCGGTACTCGCCCGACGCGTACTGGCTGCCGCGATCCGAATGGAAGAGCAGCCCCACCGCGGGATGGCGGGCGGCACACGCCATCCGCAGCGCGCTCAGCACCAGCTCGACTTCCATGGTGTCCCGCATCGCCCAGCCCACGCACCGCCGCGAGCCAAGATCCAGCACGGTCGCCAGGTACAACGCCCCTTCATGCGTCGGGATGTACGTGATGTCCCCGACCCAGACGCGAGTCACGGCCACGCCGTTCACATCGAACGCGCGTGCCAGGAGGTTCGGGGCGATCGGCTCGGCGTGATTGGAGTGCGTCGTGCCGACGCGTCCCCGCTTCTTCGGTCGTGCCACCAAACCGTCCGCGCGCATCAGCCGGGCCACCCGCTTGGTGCTGGTCGGCAGCCCAATGTCCTGCAGCTCCTGCCGGACCCGGGGGGCGCCGTAGGTCTCACCGCTCTCCGCGAAGGCAATCCGGATGTGCGCCATCAACACCTCGTCCATCAGCGCCCGCCAGCTTGGACTTGACCCGGTTTCGTGGACCCCATTCGCCCTAGTTTCGGGGCGGAGGTGGCACATGGGATCGAATCGGAAAGCCGCGCGGCCTGGCGACGAGCACGAAGCGCGTGGCGCGGCTGATGCGGCGCGAGGGGCTGGTGGCGCGGCCGCGGACACGGTGGCGCGTGGTGACCACCGAGTCGCCGCATTCGCATCCGATTGCGCCGAATCTGGTGGCGCGGCCGTTCGACCGGCACGGGGTGGCACTCACTCGCATCTGGCTCGGCGACATCACCTCCCTGCCGACGCGGGAAGGTTTCGTGTATCTGGCGACGGTGCTGGATCTCGCCTCGCGGCGCTGCGTGGGCTGGGCGATGCGGGACACCCTGGAAGTCGAGCTCGTGGTGAGTGCCCTCCGCATGGCGCGCGACGCGCGGCAGCCGGCGCCCGGCCTGATCTTTCATTCTGATCGCGGCCGTCAGTACGCGGCGGCGTATCGTACCGAGTTGGCCGCGCACGGGATGGTGACGAGTACGAGCGGGAAAGGCGATGGTTACGACAACGCGGTGGCCGAGAGTGTCTTCGCCACGTTAGCGTTCGAAGTGCTCCAGCGCAGCGACTGGCAAACGCGGGCCGACGCGCGGCGCGCGATCTTCCGGTACATCGAGACGTGGTACAATCGCAAGCGGCGGCACTCGACGTTAGGCGACGTGAGCCCCGCCGTGTACGAGGAGCAGGTGCAGGCGGCCGCGTAGTCCCTCTTCCTTACGCGTCCACCACCTCGGGGCAAGCTCAGTCCACTGCTCAACAAATGGTGTTCGAATCCGCGCATGGTGATGGATGTCGGAGAGCGACAACACCAGTACAACGCGCGAGCATACTCCGAGGCGAGGCCCGCAGTGAACACGTTGCAGGACCGCGCGTCCGACGTCCCAGGAAAGTTCGACCGCGACGATCCGTGTGGATGCGAGCTCCACCATTTCCTTTGCCGTCGGTGGCGACCTGAACGTCGTATCTGTGAGCTTTTAGTATCTTGACAGACCGGACTCCACCTCCGATGCTTCTGTCGCACAATACCCAGTAGGCGAATCAAATGTTGCGCTCGCTGTCGGAGGAAATCTCGGCCTGCGAGGCGGGTGAACGGCGTTTGCTTGCGACTCTGCCTCAAATGATGAGCCACCGCAGAGCGCGGTGTACGACGATGCTATGTTGTTGCCTCATGAGCTGCCAGCATGCGACGTCGCCGGCGCCGACTCCCTCACACTTTCTGAGGGCCAGCATTACCCCCGTTGGTGGTAACGCGACGAATTTGCGTCGCTTCGAAGGGTCGGGCGCGTACACCAACATGGGATCGGCGGGTTCTCCCTCGGGCGGGGACTACCTCATCATGTATTCCATGGGCGAGGGTGCTTCGCTGGGCAACATGATGCTCTTTTCGTGGTACGACGCCGACCGCCTCACCATCGGCGAGTTTCCGATTCATGCGCCGCAAGACGGCGAATTCGAAACGCGGAGCGGCCTTGAGGCGGTGCTTTCCACGCATCGCAACGGCGTCGAATCCTACGCCTCGACGACCGGGGCCTTGACGATCACTGGTGTGACCGATTCGACGGTCACCGGACGCTTCTCGTTTCGAGCGCTGCGCTACTGCTACCGCAATCCTAACGTACCAGGTGGCGACGGCTCGTGCATTCCGTCGCAGCTCGACCCAACTGCGCCAGAAGTGGTGATTGCGGGAACCTTCGCGCTCGGAAAGCGCGCCGTACCGTAGGCAACTTCGAAGAGTTGGGGAACACGTGCCATCGGCGCGCAACAGCGTGCCGGTATCTCGTGTCGATGTAGCGACTACCGCGACAGGGGTCGTGGCAGGTTGGTTCACTGACGCGGGGAGGCGCAGAAATGGCGGTCCCCCTGACGGCGGGTTGAACCGCTCTCTGTTCGTCGCGGAGGTGGTGTGTATGCGAACGGTCCCGATTGTGACTTTTGTGCTCAGCGCCCTGATAGTCGCGGCCTGTCGCGAAGATCCCCCAGCTGCTCCCGTGCCTCCCCTGCCGCCACCTTCACTGGCGGTTCAAGCGGACACCGCCTACGCCGACTCTTCAGCCTATCCCGAAGAGTCGGAGACGCGAAGCATTGCCAGCCGTTTCCCAGGATACGCCGGCATCTCATTTGATGCCACGCGCGGCGTGCTCTTGGTGTCTATGACTGACTCTGGACAGTCGCTCGCGATGCTCACACCTGCGAGACAGTCAGCGCATAATCAGCGACTGAGTGATCGCCTCGGCCTCAGTGCCAACACTGCCCCTATCGAGCCGCGGATTGTGCCGTATAGCTATCGGCAATTGCTGCGCTGGCGACGCATCCTGTCAAGCCGCTTGCGTGCAAGTCGCACCAACCACGTGATCATGCTGGACGTCCAGGGCAACCAGCTGCTCGTTGGTACGCCGAACCCGGGGATGGTGGCGCAAATCATGGGTCCGGGCAACGCGGAGATCATCGCGCCAGGGGCGATTCGAGTTACATCGCAGATGCCGCGCGCGGCGGTGTCTTCGACTCATTTGAGATCTGAGCCACCTCGGTTAACGCGGCGCACCCCGAGCGCGATGGCAGCCAACGACTCATTGACCTCGCGCAATCGTCCCATCGAAGGCGGCATGTTCATTTCACTCATAAAGACGAAATACGTAAAGGCACCCAGCCTTGGGAAATGCACGGTGGGGTTGGGCGTCATCTACAACGGAGTACCTGGGTTTTTGACTGGGACGCACTGCAGCGACGAGGCTGGCAGGATCGGACCTACCATCACGGCCTTCGCGCAACCCAACATCCAGCAGGTCGAAACGGACCTCGCTGGGCGCGAGAGTGTCGACCCTCCCTTCACCAGCGCGATATGCGAGTACCCGACCGCGTACCAGAACATGATCACGACGCCGGTGCCGGTCGCGCCGGAGCCACCGCTGGGACCGATCCCCTGGGAGGGACCTTGGCCATCTAATCCCAACCCACCGACCACCGTTCTCTGCCGCCAATCGGACGCCCTCTTTGCGACATGGGATCCGCTTGTCACAGCGGTCAATGGCACGTCGCTCGGCACCATCGCGCGAACCATCGACATCGCGGATCCTGCGAACAACAACATGCTCGTAGGATCGTTGCGCATCGATCAAGGCAACCGGAGGCTGTACGTCACTGCCGAGCTGCCGCAGTATCCGATGCCCGGCGTAGAAGTGGATAAGGTGGGGGCGAGAACGGGATGGTCTCGCGGCCTAGTTTTCGGCAGCGCCACCCAAGCATACACCGTGCAAATGGCCAACTGGTCTAGCGGGCCCGATCCCGACACCGTGTGGAGCATCAGGAAGCAGACCTACGTCACCTTTCCGGCCAATGACGGAGACAGTGGTAGTCCCGTCTTCCTCTCGCCCCCGACGGGCGCAACATCCGTTACGCTCGTCGGATTCTTGACTGGAGCATGGGGCGCTGCGGGCGTGATCACCACGATGCACCAGCTGCGAGCCGAAATGACGGGTGCACTGAACGTACTCGCGGCAAATCCCCCCCCACCGCCGCCCCCACCCCCTCCCCCTCCCGTGAGCGCATCGATCATGGGGCCGTCAGCCGTCAAATCAAACAATCCTTGCCTGTGGACTGTTTCAGCCTCCGGTGGATCAGGCGTGTACTCGTATCAGTGGAGGAAGAACGGCGTCAACCTACCGTACACAAGCGCCGATGTGACGCTGGCATCGTCGTCCGCCTTTACACTGTCCGTTACGGTCACGGCGAGCACCGGCGGATCCTCGACTGCGAGTCTAAACGTGAGCATCTCGTCTTCCGCACTGACCTGTCAGTTCTAAGTCCTGTCTGGAAGTTAGATCAGAGTACCCGAACGACTTCAGTTTGCGCGCGTCTATAATTCAGGCGCGCGCATGCGTGAGCCCTTGGTGTGGGTCCCGAACTCGACGGCAGCTCAGAAGTGGAGTAGGTTGGCGCCGGGGGCGACACCCGGAGCATCAACCGATGAAGAGTCCCGCTTTAGGGAAGAGCAGATCGCCTATGTGCTGCGACAGGCGGAAGGTGGCACCGCCGTCGTCGACATCTGCCGCCAGTTGGGGGTGAGCGAAGCGACGATCTATGTCTGGAGAAAGAACTTTGCGCATCTCGGCACCAGCGAGATGCGCCGCCTCCGGCAGCTCGAAGGCAAGAACAATCGGCTGAGACGCCTCGTGGCCGCTCTCACACTCGACAACCACATGTTGGCGGAGGCGCTCCGAAAAAACGGGTGACGCCGACCCGCCGACGCGCGACGGCGCAGTGGACACGTTCGGAATCAGTTGCGTGCGCGCGCGTCGGCTGTTAGTGGCGACTCTAGATTGCGGAGAAGGGGCGACCGGAATTGCACACTTGGGTGAGGCGGCTGTCATCCGACATCTCAAATTCCCTACTTTCCGACATTTGAAACTCCCTACCGCCACCAGTGGAGGTCGGTATGGCGGAGGGATTGGCAGGAGCAGCGGCCGGCGTTGGATCGACGGGGCCTGACCCAGCGGAGGCGGGGCCCGTGTTGAAACCAGCGGTGGTTGAGGACGTCCTGCGCCGGCTGGCGCAACGCGAAAAGGTGGTGCAGCCCGCGGCGGAGTTCGGCGTGGATCCGAAGGCGATCCGGACGTGACGGGACAAGGGCCGGTATGCGCCGCGCGCGCGCGACCGTCGATCCTCGCGCCACACGCGGCGTGGCTCACGGCGCGCGCGCCGGAGGTGGCGTTCAACAGCGCGGTGCTGTTCCGCGAGCTGGTGACGCACTTCGGCTACCCCGGCTCGGCGCAGCAGGTGCTCCGCTTCGTGCGGCCGCTGCGCGTGGCGGCGCGGGTGGCGAAAGCGACCGTGCGCTTCGAGACCCCGCCCGGGCAGCAGGCGCAGGTCGACGTCGGGCAGGTGCGCGTGTGGATCGCCGACGTCGCGTGCACCGCGCACGTGTTCGTGTGCACGCTCGGCTACTCGCGCCGGTGCTACGCGGAGGCGTTTGCGCACGAGCGCCTCGCCGCGGTGCTCGCGGGCCATGAACACGCCTTTCAGCACTTTGGTGGCGTGCCGGCGCCACTCGTCGTCGACAACGCGAAGCCGGTCGTGCTCAAGCACCTGGCGGTCGAGGAGCCGCGACGGCACTCGGTGGTGTGGCATGCGGTGTACGCCGACTTTGCCGCGTACTATTGCTTCACGCCGTGGGCGCACTGAGTATCGGTATCACGACGACGCCCACCTTTCCCTTGGGATCCGAGCGGCGTCCCCAATTCCCGGATGAGGCCGCAGAGAACCACCGCCCAATCCGCCCGTGACCGCGCCGCATCCAGCATGCATCATTCCCCCATGACCTCCCTCGCGCTCCTCCCCGTCACGGCGACCGGCCGCCCCGCCCCCCGCCGCTCACCCCGCGCGGCGTCCGCATCGCGCGCCACCTGCGCGGCCCTCCGCGCCGCCCTCTGCGCGCTGGCGCTCGCCGCCACCGCCTGCTCCACGCCTAACGACAAAGCGCCGGGAGCCGGGGGCACCGCCGGCGGCACCGCACCGCTCGCCGTCCCCGCCCCCGCACTCGCCGCCATCGACACCGCCACGCTGATGGCGCACATCCGCGTCCTCTCGGCCGACTCGCTGCTGGGGCGCGGCCCCGGGACCGCCGGCGAGGACAAAACCATCACCTACCTCGAAGGACAGTTCAAGGCGATGGGGCTCCTCCCCGGCAACCCGGACGGCAGCTACATCCAGAAGGTCCCGCTGGTCGGGATCACTGTGCAAGGGGCGCCAACACTCACCTTCTCCAAGGGCGCGGCCAAGACCACGCTCAAGTGGCGCGACGACTACGTGGCCTGGACCAAGCACGTGGCGCCGACGGCGTCGATCGCCAACTCCGAACTCGTCTTCGTGGGCTACGGCACCGAGGCCCCTGAGTTCAACTGGGACGACTACAAGGGGATGGACGTCGCTGGCAAGACGCTGGTGATGCTCGTCAACGATCCGCCGCTCCCCGACACTGCGCAGTTTGGTGGCCCGCGCATGACGTACTACGGGCGCTGGACCTACAAGTACGAACAGGGGCAGAAGCACCACGCGGCCGGCGTCCTCCTCGTGCACGAGACGGAGGCGGCGGGCTATCCCTTCAGCGTGGTACAGGGAAAGACGGCCGAGCAGTTCGATCTCGTCACCCCCGACAAGAACATGTCGCGCTCGACGATCGAAGGGTGGATCACGCTCGACCAGGCCAAGGCGCTGTTCACCAGCGCTGGGCAGGACTTCGAGGCGCTCAAGCGCCAGGCGGCCACGCGCGAGTTCAAGCCGGTCCCGTTAGGCGTCACGGCCAGCGTTTCCCTCAGTAACACGCTGCGCACCGTGGACTCGCGCAACGTGATCGCGAAGCTCGAAGGGAGCGACCCCGCGCTCAAGGACCAGGTGGTGATCTACACGGCGCACTGGGACCACTTCGGCGTGGGGACGCCGGTCAAGGGAGACTCGATCTACAACGGCGCCCTCGACAACGCGAGCGGAACGGCCGGGCTCCTCGCGATGGCCAAGGCGTTCAAGGCGATGCCGACCGCCCCCAGGCGCTCGATCGTCTTCCTCGCGGTCACCGCAGAAGAGCAAGGGCTCCTCGGCGCGCAGTACTACTCGGTCACGCCGCTCTACCCGCTCAACAAGACGGTTGCCGACATCAACATGGACGGGCTCAACCAGTGGGGGCGCACGAAGGACCTGGTCGTGATCGGGCTCGGCGCCTCGGAGCTGGATGACTACGCACGGGAAGCCGCCGCCGAGCATGGGCGCATCCTCAAGCCCGACGCCGAACCGGAGAAGGGGTTCTACTATCGCTCGGACCACTTCAACTTCGCCAAGCAGGGCGTGCCCGCCTTCTATGCCGAAGGAGGGACGGACTTCATCGGCAAGGCTCCCGAGTACGGGCGCATGAAGCGCGACGAGTACACCAACAACGACTACCACGCCCCGCAGGACGAGATCAAGGCGGGGTGGGACCTCACGGGTGGCGCCGAAGACCTGCAACTGTATCTCACCATCGGCTATCGCGTCGCGCAGGCCGATCGCATCCCCGAATGGCGCCCCGGCAACGAGTTCAAGGCAGCGCGCGACAAGTCGCTCTCGTCGCTGCCACGATGAAGACCACACAGTACGTGAACGGCCACACGCACGAGGTGGAGGTCATCGTGCGGTCGGGCCATCCCAGTACTCGCCTTCGCGCGGGGACGTCGGGTTGCCGCGCGCCATCTCGCCGGCTCGCAGTTGCACCCGACGGATCTTGCCGGAGATGGTCTTGGGAAGCTCGGCGAACTCGATGCGTCGCACGCGCGCGTAGGGGGCCAGGCGCTCGTGCAGGAAGGAAAAGATCGCCTGCGCCATCACCGCACCAGGCGCAAAGCCCGGCTTGAGGGCAATGAACGCCTTGGGGACGGCGAGTCGGATCGCATCGGGGCTCGGCACCACCGCCGCCTCCGCCACCGCCTCGTGCTCGATGAGCGCGCTCTCCAGCTCGAAGGGGGAGATGCGGTAGTCCGAACTCTTGAAGACGTCGTCGTCGCGCCCGATGTACCAGTAGTAGCCATCGGCATCGCGGTGCGCGACATCGGACGTTGGGTAGTGCGTTCCGCCAAGGAGCTGTGCCGTGCGCTCGGGCGTGTCGAGGTAGCCGGCCATCAGCCCCAGCGGCGCGGGGTGGAGCGCGATGCTGATCTCGCCGTCGTCGCCGATGTGCTGGTCGTGGTCGACGAGGGCGATGCGGTAGCCGGGCATCGCTCGCCCCATGGAGCCGAACTTGACCGCCTGCCCGGGCGAGTTCCCCACCTGGCACGTCGTCTCCGTCTGCCCGTAACCGTCGCGGATGGTGAGCCCCCACGCGGAGCGCACCTGTTCGATCACTTCGGGGTTGAGCGGCTCGCCGGCGCTGATCACCTCGCGCAGCGCCACCTTGTAGCTGGCGAGCGGCTCGAGGATGAGGAGGCGCCAGACGGTGGGCGGGGCACAGAGCGTGGTCACCCCACAACGCACCAGGACGTCGAGCGTCTTGATCGGGTCGAAGCGCGCCTGGTTGTAGAGAAAGACCGTCGCCCCCGCGTTCCAAGGCGCGAACACACACGACCAGGCGTGCTTGGCCCAGCCCGGGCTGGAGATGTTGAAGTGGATGTCCCCTTCGCGCACCCCGAGCCAGTACATCGTGGAGAGGTGCCCGACCGGGTAACTCTGGTGCGTGTGCAGCACCATCTTGGGCTTGGCCGTGGTCCCCGAGGTGAAGTAGAGGAGGAGCGGATCGGTGGCCAGCGTCTCGCCATCGGGGACGAACTCGGCGGATGCCGAGTCGGCGTCGGCATACGAGGTCCACTCCCAGACGGTGCCGCCCACCACGATGCGCGTGTAGTGCCCCGGCGAGTTGGCAAACTTCGCCGTGCCGGCAACGTCGGTGATGACGTGCGTCACCCCGCCGCGCTCGAAGCGGTCCTCGATGTCGGCGTGCGCGAGGAGCGTGGTCGCCGGTGAGAGCACCGCCCCCAGCTTCATGGCGGCCAGCGTGATTTCCCACAGCGGCACGACGTTAGGCAGCATCATGAGGATGCGGTCACCGCGCCGCACCCCCTGCGCGCGCAGGAAGTTGGCGACGCGGTTGGAGCGCAGGCGCATCTCGTCGAAGGTCAGGCGCGCCTCATCCCCCTGCTCGTCCACGATCCAGAGCGCGGGGCGAGCGTTGCCGCGCGCCATGACGTCGAAGTAGTCGAGCGCCCAGTTGAACGCGGTCAGCGCCGGCCACCGGAAGCCGGCGTACGCCGTGTCGTAGTCGGTGCGATGCGCGAGGAGGAAGTCGCGCGCCTCGAGAAACGCAGACGCTGCACTCATGGCGGCCTACGATGCAGGGATAAGACGAGCGAGACGCATTGTCTCAATAGTCGGTCATCTGGCTGAACAGCGCGACCAGCGCGAAGAAGCCGGCCACGAGAACGGCGCTCCCCACCGCCGCGGGCCGCGACCCAAGGCGAACACCGCCGTACAGCGCGCGCGCCGACTGGCCGCTCGCGCGCTGGATGTCGGTGCGCACCACCAGCGCGCCATAGTCGGCGGCGTTCAGCGCAACATCCATTGTGAGGCCGGGGCCGCGCACAGTGCCACTCTGCCCTTGCAACGTGCCGCTGATGACCCCGCCCCCCACGTCGAGCGCCATCCCCGACGGCGACAGCCATCGCCGATACCGCCCCTTGAGCCCCACGTCGCCCCCGCCTGTCCCAAAGCCGATGAGGAGCGTTCCGCCCAGCGCGGTGCGCGGTCCCGTGTTTCGCATCATTCCCAACTCGGTGGTGAGCTGAGGCGATGCCATGTCGTCGTGGTAACCGTAGGTCACCATGCCGCCACTCCCATCGGGATAGCTGTACTCGTAGTGCCGCTGCGTAACGGCGGCGACGGCGTAGTAGCCGATCTCCGTCAGCACGAACGTCCGGCAGGTCGGTATGGGGCGCCCTCGCCAGCACAGCCTGGGCTCGGCGCGCGTGGAGTCCTGCGCATTCGCGACCGCGCTGGCGCCGCCGATCAGGGTGCAAAGCGCAACGAAAGCCGCGCGCAGGTTGCGCCCCCGCCGGCACACTGATGTCGTCAGGTGCATGAGTCTGTTCGCCTCCGCATTGGTCCGCCTGCTCCTGCGCGCGCGCGGTGTCATGATCATACCCGCCACATCCCTCGCATGGTCGACGTTCACCCCTCTTGCCACAATGGCGCCGCGGCGGAAGTTCTCCCTGCCCACGGCTCGCTTCCCGCCACGCCGAGTCTCGCACACAATGCCCCGCTTCCGGAAGCCGCTGTCGCCAGGTTTCGCGCGATTCCGCCTCACCGGCGCCCCCTTGCTCCTGGCGCTGGCCTGCAGCAAGGCGGCGCCCCCGCCGTCCACACCGGTCGAGCCCGTGCCCCCTACCATCGCCGCGATCGACTCCCTGGTCGCCGACGCCTTGCGGGACGGCAAGGTGCCGGGATTCGCCCTCACTATCGTGCGCGGCGACTCGATCATCCACAGCAAGGGATACGGCTTCGCCAACCTCGAGCAGCAGCGCGCGATGACCGACACGACGCCGGTCGTGATCGGTTCGACGAGCAAGACCTTCACCGCATTCGCCGTCATGCAACTGACGGATGCCGGAAAGCTGGCGCTCGACAGCAGCATCGCGCGGTCCCTCACCATGCTCGGCGCGCCGCCTGCCGCGGGGAAGGCATCGCCAGTTGCAACGCCCGTCGATCCGCGCTTTGGTCAGATCACGCTGCGGCACCTCCTGACCAACGTGAGCGGGATCCCCGCCGGCTTCGCGGGCGACCCGTTCGAACACGTCGACACAACCACGACCGCGCTCGAGAACTACGTGCGCAACGACATCCTCACGCGCCGGCTCGATTTTGCGCCGGGAAGTTCCTACACGTACTCCAACCGCGGCTTCTCGCTCGCCTCGTTCGCGGTGCAGGAAGCCTCGGGGGAATCGTACGAGGACTACATCGCGAGCCACATCTTTCAACCGCTCGGAATGCGGCACAGCACCGGGCGCTTCTGGGTCGGGCCCGCGCGGGGAATGGTGCAGGGGTACCGTGAGTCGGTCGATGGCAAGCCGCTCCCCCGCCCTGCCGCGCTGGGACGCGAGCACACCGGCTCGGGGATGATCCTCTCCACCTCACGCGACGCCGGCAAGTTCCTGCGCGCCATCCTCAACGGAGGGCGTGCACCTGACGGCACGCAACTCCTCTCCGCCACCGCCACCGCGGAGATGACGCGCCCGCAGCAGAAGGCCGAGTCGGAGCTGGGCGGCCCCACCACCTACGCGCTGGCCTGGGAGGAGCACGACGCCGGCGGCGTCCCCCTGCTGCTCAAGGGCGGGAGCGTCGTCTCCATGGGGTCGCTGTTCGCCATGCTCCCGCAGCAGAAGGTCGGGATCGCGATGGTCTTCAACGACATCGACTACGGCAAGGTGCAGTTGCTCCAGAACGTGGTGAAGTACCTGCTCGGCGCACCGACGGCGCCGTACGCGGCGCTCCCCGCGCCGAGACCGGTCCCGCATGCGTCGTTTCGCCTTGCCCCCGAGAGGCGGCAGGCGCTGGTTGGCGACTACATGACCATGGCAGGGCTCATGCACATCAGTGTGCGCGGCGACACATTGGTCGCCCGTTTCGAGGGCGACGACATCACCCTCGAACCATCATCGGACAGCTCGTTCATCACGCGCAGCGTGATCCGCGAGCTCGAGGGCAAGCCGCTCGTCATCCGCCGATGCGGCGCCACGTTGTGCGCCTGGATGAATGGCGACTCCACCGCCGTCAAGCGTTAGGCAAGCCACCCATGTCCAACTCCCACGCCGCACCCATGCGCTCGCTCCTCGCCTCCACGGCGCTCCTGCTCATCCCGCTCTCTGGTGTGACGTCGCAGGGGAGCGCCCCCTGCAGCGCCACCGCCATCACGCGCCGCACCGAGCAGCGTCTCCAGGCGCTTACCGACTCGCTCGTGCGCGGCACCAGCGACATCCCGGCCATTGCACTCACCGTCTTCGCCCCGAAGCTCTGTCTCGAGTGGAGCGGGGCATCGGGCGTGGCCAACCGCGCCACCGGCGAGGCGATGACCTCGCGCCACCCGGTGCGCATGGCGAGCAACACCAAGACGTACACCGCGGCTGCCATCCTGCGCCTCATGGAGCAGGGCAAGCTCTCGCTGGACGATCCCGTCGCGAAACACCTCCCCGCGTCGAGCCTGGACCCGCTTGCACGTGACGGCTACGCGCTGGATCGCATCACGATCCGGCTCCTGCTGCAGCACCGCGCAGGCATCTACGACTACGCCATGGACTCCAACTTTATGGCGGCGATCTACCGCAACCCCACGCACCGCTGGACGCGCGCCGAGCAGGTGGACTCGGCCGCGGTGTGGGGCGCGCCCTACGGCCCGCCGGGGAGCGTGTACCACTACACCGACACCGGCTACATCCTCCTGGGCGAGATCGTCGAGCGGCTGACGGGGAAGGGGCTCGCCGAGTCGTTCCGTTCGTTGTTGCGCTTTGACAGGTTAGGGTTGCGTGACACATGGCTGGAGACGCTGGAGCCCCGGCCAGCAGCAACGCGCGACCTTGCGCACCAGTACATGGATACCACCGACACGCGCGGCTTTGACCCCTCGTTCGACCTGTATGGAGGCGGCGGCTTGGCCGCGACCACCAGCGATATGGCGCGCTTTACCCGCGCGCTCTTCGTGGGCGGCGTCTACGACAGGCCAACGACCATTGCCACCATGTCCGCGCTGCCCGAGGGTGCGACCGGTTCGCGCGCATATGCGCTCGGCATCTATCGCCAGGAGCTGGGTGGCGAGGTGTGGTGGGGACACTCGGGATTCTGGAACACCGCGTCGTTCTACCTCCCGGCGCGCGGGCTCACCATCGCGGCGTCGGTGTCACAGCAGGCCAAGGGCTCGGTGATGCGCGCGCTGCTGGCCGGGGCGCTCGCCATCGTCACCGAGGGGGAGAAGGACGCACGTTAGCAGTCTCGCGCGAGCGCTGGGGTACTACTCGATCTTCCGCTCGCCGGAGCCCACCGCCAGGAACACCAGTGCTCCGGCAGCCGCAATCGCCGCCGTCACCATGAAGGCCGTCGCATAGCTTCCGGTGCGTTGCACCAGCCACCCCGTGACGGCAACACCAATGATGCCGGGAATGGTCCCCGCGGTGTTGCTGATCCCCCAGATCACGTCTGCATAACGCGGTGCGATGTCGAAGGCGTTGACCGCGAAGCCGGCCAGGCAGCAGCCCAACGCCCCCGTGGCGGCGCACATCAGCATCACCCCCACCGTGGGCGACGTCGCCAGCGGGACGAGCAGGAGGAAGATCGCCGTCCCGAACAACCCCAGTGCCTGCATCAGCTTGCGCACGTAGGTCGCGCTCCGCCCCCGGCGCAGCAGGCGGTCGGCGGCGTTCCCGGCCAGGTTGGCCATGATGAACGTTGCCAGCGGCGGTGCAGCCGAGAGCACGCCGGCGCTCGCCAGCGAGACGTTGAACGTCGCCTTGAAGTACGACGGGAGCCACGCCAGCAGGACGTACAGCGTCCAGTTGTTGGCGAAGTGGTTGGTGATGATGGCCCACACCGCCGGCGTGCGCAGGATGCGCCCCCACGGAATGGCGCGCGCGCCGGGGGCCGCATCCTCAGGGACGCCACGTCCACTCCCCACCAACGCGAACCAGGCCACGGCCCACACCACGCCCACGAGTCCGAAAGCGTAGAAGGGAACGGGCCACCCGTACTCGCGCACCAACCATCCCGTGACCGGAAGCGAGAAGACGGTCCCGATGGAGAGCCCGCTGGTAAAGAGGGCCACCGCGCGCGAGCGCTGCGACGCGGGGACCCACCGTCCCACCATGTTGATGCACGCCGGAAAGACCGCCGCCTCGCCAAGGCCTAACGCGATGCGTGCGCCGATCAACGCCGTCAGCCCCAACGTGGCGGCAGCGGGCGTGAGCATCGTGAACAACGACCACCACACCACCGCCACACCGAGCAGGAGCTTGCCACCGTACCTGTTGGCGAGCCCACCGCTCACCACCTGCAGCAGGAGGTAGCCGACAAAGAACGACGAGAGGACGAGCCCCTTGGTCGTCTCGGTCCACGCAAACTCCTCCTGCATCGCGATGGCAGCCACCGAGATGTTGGTGCGATCGATGTAGGAGATGAAGACCGCGGCGAAGCAGAGGAGGACAACGGTATAGGACGCGGGCCAGCGTCGCGCGGGATGCTCGGCGGGAGGAGGAGTCATGGCGCACGAATTGACGCGCTCGCGCCCGCGAGGAGAAGGGGGCGCAAGCATCTCACCCCATTCCCGATGCGAGGCCAAGCCACCAGCTTGGAGGCGCGCCGAATCCGTTCCGCACGCCGCACACATCCCTCGATGCCGCACGCTGCACGCCCCGAGCTGTCCATCGTCAACGTGGGTTATCGCGCCACCAACTTCTGGGTGCTGAGCGCGGGGCGGTCGCGCTTTCTCGTCGACCTAGGGTGGATGGGGCGGTTTGCCGCGCTGGAGCACGAACTGAAGCGCAAGGACATTCCGCTGCGCGAGATCACGCACGGATTCGCCACGCACTTTCACCTGGATCACGCGGGCGCCGCGCAGGACCTCAAGGCGCGCGGGATGCGCCTCGTCGTCACCCCGGAGCAGCTGCCGCACATTGCCGCCATGCGGCAGCATGCCAAGCCGGATGACCACTATACGGAGATCCGCCTCGACGACAATCTCGTCGTCCCCATCGCGGAGAGCCGAGCTTTCCTCGCCACGCGTGGCCTGTGCGGGCAGTTCGTCCACACGCCCGGCCATTCGGACGACAGCGTCTCGCTCCTGCTCGACTCGGGCGAGGCGTTCACGGGCGACCTCACCCATCCCACGGTCATCACCGACGAGGAGGCGGAGACGACACTGCGAAGCTGGCGCACGCTCTCGGCGCTTGGTGCCAGCGTCGTGTATCCCGGGCACGGGGCGGTGCATCGGCTGCAACTCCCCTAGCGGCACGGCGCGCCGGTTGCAGCTCGCACTGCCCGCGCGTCATTGCACGACGAGCCATGCCTATCCCGCCGCGCCCAGCGAGCCATACGTGACCGATCGCACACATCCGCACGCCGTCAGTGACGACACGTCGCTGCTCCCCGCGTCGAGCCACACCTCGTGACCCCGCACTACAGCGCCACGCTGGTGCGCAAGACGGCCGAGTCGGTGCTGGCCTCGTATCGCCGACTCTTCGTCGACGCGTATCCACTCGCCCCCATCGATCGCCACGCCTACGACGTTGAGGTCTTCGACTGGTATGACGCCATGACGGCGTCGCTGGCCACCCTTGGCTTCACCGCGCTGGGTGATCGCAAGAACGTCAAGGACGCTGCGATCGCCGAGCCGGGGGGCGGCCCCTTCGCCCGCCGGTTCGTCTCCAACAATCACGTGCATCGCATCGACCTGTTCCAGGTGCAAGGCGGCACCGCGTCGGCGTGGACGCGCGTGGTGAATCTCGTGTCCGAGTTGAGCGACGGGTCGTTCGTGTGGACCAGCACCGCGCCGCAGCATTGGAATACCCCGCCGCACCTCCTCCTGGACTACATCCCGCACGACACGCCGCTCGACGCACTCCTGCGCGCACATCTCCAACGTCTCGGCGCGTACCTGCGTGAGCATGACGGGGTGACGACGGTGACGCTGGCAACGCTCGACGATGTCGTGGCCTCCGAGAACCGCTGCCAGCGTCGCACCGCGGCCTTCCGTCGCCAGCAAGGGGTGCCCTCGGTCGAGGAGCTCGTGCGCCTGGGCTCCGAGCCAACGTTCGCCGCGCTCACGCATCGCGCCATGCACGAGATGGTCTTCGGTAACGCGGCCGGAGATTCGGCCAGCGCACCGGACAGCGCACCGGACAGCACACCGGCCAGCGCCAGCGAGTGGCACGTGGCGCGCGTCGACCTGCCTAACGCCGGCCAGGGCACGATGTCGTTCGCGGAACTCATCGCCTTCGCGCTCGACCAGGGGGCGGCGCAGGTGGCCAGTGTGGGCTCACCGCTCAATCCCTTCCTCGTGACCGAGACCGGGCGCGCGCATTTCTTCGTTTGCATCAGGGGCAACGGCGATCCGATGGAGATTGCCCTGAAGACGCTGCGCACGGAGGAGCGGGAAGCGACCGCCTGCGCGCTGGCGCTCGATTCGCGCATCACCACGCGCGACGGAAAGCAAAGCGACGCCATCCTGGTGATGGCGTCGCGTCGTGATGGATCGCTCGGCGAAACGTGGGCCCAGGGCTATCGCCCCAAGGGGCTGTTCAGGTCGTTCAAGTTGTTGCCCCTGCGCGAGCAGGTGGCCACGTCGAAGAACCTCTTCACCGAAGCGGACGGCGCAGGAAACACGCCGTCCGCGTGAGGAGCTCGCACGCTCAGGGCACTGGCCTCCCCGCATCCTCGAGCAGCTTGGCCGCCTTGGCCACCAACTCGCCTTCGCGCAGCAGCGCCGTCGCGATCTTGGCAATCTGCTCCTGCGCCTGTGCCCATTCCTTCTGTTCGATCGCTTCCCGCACGCCGGGGAGCGTCTTCACCCCATAGCCGGTGTAGTAGCCCGGGGCGTAGAGCGAGTGCTGGTACCACGGCCGGCGCGGCAACCCCTCGGGAATGAGCAGCACCTGGTCGCTCTGGCGCAGGAGCGCATTCACCTTGCCTAACGCGGCCTGCGTTGCGGCCCCGCTCACCACGTTGCCATACGCATTCTCGTAGCGTGTGGCCGCGCGCTGGAGCGAATCGACCGCGTTCTGGATGGGGGCAAAGTTGAGGTGCGGCGCCAGCTCCTGCGCCTTGGGCGCCGTCAACGGGCGACGCGGGTCGTTCACCGCGGCGTATGTTCCTTCGGAGATGCGCCGGTTCAACTCCTCGATCTCCTTGGCCGTCCGCTCGCGCAGCGAGGTGACCTCGCCCAGGTAGCGCGACGCCGTGGCCGAGAGCCCGCCGAACTCCGCCGGAAGCACGTCGGCATTGGCCACGCGCATCACCATCATCACCGCCGTCTGCGCCAGCGCGCGCCCGTACACGAACGACGAGTCGCTGAAGCGCGTGTACCAGGCAAAGGTGTCGTAGATCGAGTGATAGATCCCGCCGCCATCCTCGCCGCCAAAGCCGATGTTGAGCGTGGGGACGCCAGCGTGCTGCAGGAAGGGGGTGAAGTCGGAGCCCGAACCCAGCGCCTCGAGGCGGATGTCGCGGCGCGTGCGCGCCTCGGCGTCGCCTTGCAGGATCTCCGCCGCGCGCAGGCGTTGCAGGATCGAGACGTTGGCCTCGGGGTCCATCACCTCGCTCGCCACCTCCGTCACGAAGCGCTCCAGCGCGTGCGACCCCGCCGCGCCAAAGAAGCCGCGCCCGTTGCCATCGGTGTTGAGGTAGAAGACACCCTTGGCGCGCATGTCGGCCATGTGTTCCTCGACCCACTCCGTGGAACCCAGGAGCGAGGGCTCCTCGCCGTCCCAGCCGGCATAGATGATCGTGCGCTTCGGGCGCCATCCCTGCTTCACCAGCTCGCCTAACGCGCGCGCTTCCTCCAGTTCGGCCACCATCCCCGAAATCGGGTCCTCGGCACCGTTCACCCAGCCGTCGTGGTGGTTGCCGCGCATCACCCACTCGTCAGGCAGCTCGGAGCCGCGCAGCGTGGCAATCACGTTGTAGAGCGGGGTGAGCTTCCAGTCGAACTCCAGCTTGAGGTGCACCTTGGCCGCGCCGGGCCCCAGGCGATAGGTGAGGGGGAGCCCGCCACGCCAGGCCGGTGGGGCCACGGGGCCCGTGAGCGCGGCAAGGAGCGGTTGCGCGTCGGCGTACGAGATCGGGAGGACAGGGATCTTCATGATCGTGATCGCGTCCTCCCGGTCCAGGCGCTTGGCGTCGGCCGTCGCGCCAACCCCCGGGGTCAGCGGGTCGCCCGGATAGGTCGGCATGTCGAGCACCGATCCGCGCTGCACGCCGTCTTTGGGGCGGAACGGCCCGTTGGGATACGTCTCCCCTTCCGCGTAGCCGTCGTCCTTGGGATCGGAATAGATGAGCGCGCCCACCGCACCGTGCTCGTACGCCACCTTGGGCTTGATCCCGCGCCACGAGCCGCCGTAGCGCGCAATGACGATCGCCCCCTTCACCGAGATCCCGCGCCGCTCCAACTCCTCATAGTCGGCCGGCACGCCGTAGTTCACGTAGACGAGCGGGGCGGTGACGTCGCCATCGCTGGAGTAGGCGTTGTAGGTCGGGAGCTGCTCGGCGCGCTGGGACGTGGACGAATCTTCCTTGAGCACCGGTTCCTCGAGTTTAGCCTTGAACGTGGTGGGCGCCACGAGTTCGAGGATGCGGACCTTTGGCGTGGGGAAGAGGACGTCGAAGCGCTCGAGCTTGGCCTCCCATCCATAGGACTCGAACTGCGCGCGCAGCCACTCGGCGACCTCCCGGCCGTAGGGCGAGCCCAGGTGATGCGGGCGAGCCGAGAGTCGGCGCATCGCCTCGCGCATCCGGTTGGGGTCGGGTATGGCGCGATACTTCGCCTCCCATTCGCGTTGCACCCGGGACGATGCAGCGCTGAAGCCGCGAATCGGCGGCGGGTCGTCCAGGCGTGGCGCCGTGGCGGCCACGAGCATCGGGACGAGCGCTAGGGGGAGGAGTCGGGTGGCGGTGAGTCGAGGCATGCGCGGGAAGCGGGGTGGTGGGAGAGGCGGGGGCGGGGGGCGGCGGGGGGCGGGGGGGAGGGGGGAAGATCGACCTGCGACAACGGGACGATCGCCCCAACCTACACCGGCTGTCGAGCCCCCCCGGTCGCGGCGGGTGCCGACGCGTCGCCGGCGCCGTGTCGGCCGTGTTCGCCGTATTGCGGCGAGCACGGCCGCACCACCGTGACGCACCGCACCAAACTCGTTAGGGTAGCGCGCTCGAGGCTGGTGCGGACTCGTAGTCGCCCCAGTTTCCTAACGATTGACAGCGCCCCATGCTCGAACTCCGCGCGGAGATCATTCACCTGGAGGACGACATGGCACGACTGACGATTCCCCTCGACGCGTCCGGCATCGAGGGACTGGACCCCAAGCAGCCGGTGAAGGTGCTGCTCGCGTCCGGTGATCGCCCGGTGGCGGCGCAGGCCGTCACGTTCGACAAGAAGGGACAGGCGCAGGCTGCGTTCGACCTGGACAACACGCCGGGCGGGTTGCGCGTGGTGGTGGGCCCGCCAGACGCAAGCGACGACGAGCTGCTGGGGCTGCAAACCATCGGCATCGACGTCCCGCGACGTCGCTTCCGCGACCGCGACGACCTCGTGCTGCCCGCCATTCGCATCACCCCGTTCTACTGGTTCTGGTGGCTGCGATGGTGCCGCACCTTCACCATTCGCGGACGCGTCCTGTGCGCCGACGGAAGCCCGGTCCCGGGCGCCGTCGTCTGCGCCTACGACGTCGATGCGTGGTGGTGGTGGTGGAGCCGGCAACAGGTGGGTTGCGCCACGACGGACGCCAACGGCGCCTTCACGCTCACCTTCCGCTGGTGTTGCGGCTGGTGGCCGTGGTGGTGGTGGCGCCTGCGCCGCTGGTACGTGGAGCCCAAGCTCGCCGACCTCATCGTCGGCGCGTTGCAGCGCGAACCGCGCCTGCCACGCATCCCGCTCCCCGACCCGGCGCCCGACCTCTCGGTCTTCCAGCCATTGCTTGGGAACGCCGCCGCCGCACCCGTCCTGCGCACATCGCGCTCCGCGCGCACCGCGCGCACGGCCGTGCTCGACCCGACCGCGCTCGACTCGCTGCGCTCGCACCTGGTCACGCAACTCCCCGCCATCCCCGCCCTCGATGCGTTGCGGCTGTGGCCGTGGCACCCGTGGCAGCCGTGGTGGGACTGCACGCCCGACATCGTCTTCCGGGCCACGCAGAACTGCGGCGGCGTGGAACAGGTGATCGTGAACGAAGGATGGTTCGACGCCCGCTGGAACATCGACCAGGTGTCGGACGTGACGCTCACCGCCAGCGACAACGCCTGCTGCATCCCGCTCAACGGCTGCCTCGAGGGCGAGTGCCTCGCCATTTCCCACGCGTGCACGGTCGACCTCGACGACATCGGGGGGAATCCGGGAGCCGTGCTCACACCCGTGGGCTACGCGCATCCCAACCTCGTCGACAACCGGGGCGACGCCCCCTTCGCCGAGCGAGTCGACATCCGCGGCACCGCGCAATGCCTGACCGACGTCGACTACTACGAGATCGAGTACTCGACGGATGGCGTGAACTGGCTCCTCGTCCCGGCACCGGCGTTAGGCTCCTTCTCCCGCCAGTACTGGGACTTCGTCGCCAACTCGAGTACCTACGCCGGCTTCAGTGCGCAGGTCCCGATCGACGGCCACCACGTCTACGAGACGGTGGAGCACTACGAGGCCACGCACACCCCCGCCGACTGGGGCGCTACCAAGGTCTGGCTGGGGACCAACATCGACCTGATCGTCCCGTGGCTCACCGCCCCAACGTTCTCCGATGGCACCTATTCGCTGCGTGTCGTTGGCTACGACGAGGCGGCCGGCGTCCTCTCCAACCGGCGCGTGATCAACGTGTGCGACTCGGCCACCGAGGCGCACATCACCATCCGCACCGACAACCAGTCGACGTTCCCCGCGCCAGGACCCGTGGACAACCCCTGCGGGAGCGGGACAACGCACAACTGCACCAACGAGCCCAACACCGACATCCTCGACGCGCGCATCGTGCACTCGGGGGGCGGCCACACCACCATCGGCCCGTGCGGCGATGTGCGGCTGGCGGCCGGTGACGTGCTGGAAGTCGACTTCGTGGCCCACGACGCCCAGGGGCACCTGGCGTTCTACTCGCTCATTGCCACGTACGGCGAGAACCTGGCGCGCGACCTCATCGCGTTAGGCGGGACGCTGACGCCGCTCCCGGGCGGCGCCCCCCCAGTCCCCGCCGCCGCCCAGGTGGGACCGGACTATGTCGCCGCACGCTCCTTCCCGCAGAACGCGGCCGCGCCGACATGGACCGGTGGTGCAATCCGGCTCTCGATCGCGGCAGCCACGGCCTTCCCCGAAAGCTGCTGCTACCAGCTCGAGCTCCGGGCGTACAAGCGCACGATCGTGAGCTGCGATCCCAACTTCTTCCATCGCAACCTGAGCGAGCGCTCGTTCCAGGTGTCGCTGTGACACGCGATGCGCGCCGCGCGAGGCGGCATGCGACGAAGCGCCAGGCTCCACGATGAGCGCACTCCTCCTCTTCGCCGGCATCCTGGCGACCTGGCGGGTGACGCACCTCATCACGGCGGAGGACGGGCCATGGAACCTCGTGGCCCGCCTCCGCCAGGCGGCGGGGAGCGGCTTCCTTGGCGATCTCATGGACTGCTTCTATTGCAGCTCCATGTGGGTCGCCCTCCCCATGGCGTACTGGGTAGGGTCGAGCTGGGCGGCGCGCGGCGTCGCCTGGCTCGCCCTCTCCGGCGGCGCCATCCTCGTCGAGCGCCTGTTCCCCGAACGGCGCGCAATGCACGACGCCGACACGCTTCCAGATCCCCTGCCCGACGCGGAACGGGACGGTCCCGGCCGGGCGGGCACCTCACCCTAAAAGGAGATTGCCCATGTGCTGTGGCAGGAACCGGGCGGCGGCGCGCGCTGCCGCCAACGTCAACGTCAACGCGAACGTCAGCGCGAACGCCAACGCCGGCTCCCCTCCCGCTCCCCGCGCCAGCGCTGGTGCGCCGCGCGCCGATGCCACTACGCCGATCGTCTTCGAGTTCGTGGGCGAAGGAGCGCACGCTGTCCGCGGACCGGTGTCGGGTGCGAGCTATCGCTTCTCGAGGCGCGGCGATCGCATCCGCGTCGACCCCCGCGACCGCCCAGGGCTCCTCGCGCACGCATCGCTGCGCTGGATACGGTAGCACCGGCCATCGCGGCAATGGTCGCCGGTGCGCCAGCGCTCTTCGCGCAGCGTATGCGAAGTCCACGCGAAGCTGAACGAGGCCGGTGCGGATCGGAATGCGCCTCATAACTTTCACCGCATGGCACTCGCACCCGATTCCGCACCGCGCCCCGCCTCCGCGTCCCTCGCCGGCGCCACCACCTCCCGCCCCGCCGCCGCTCGTTGCCCGGTCCCACCGGTCGCGCTCGACTTTCCGCCCCACGTCATGCGACAGCTCGGCGGGGAAGTCGTCGAGCGCGCGGCGCGCCACATCGAGTCCATCGAGTCGGCGCCGGCACGCGGTGACTACACCGGGATAGAGGACTTCTGCCGCGCGTTGCAGGAGCCCGTCCCCGAGTCGCCAGCTGCACTCACCCCGCTCCTCGACCTCATCTTCGACGAGCTGGTCCCGCGCACTTTCAACACCATCTCGCCCGGCTACCTCGCGTATATCCCCGGCGGCGGGATCTATCCCGCGGCGCTGGCCGACTACATCGCCAGTGCGGTCAATCGCTATACCGGCGTGTGGCTGGCGGCCCCCGGGCTGGTACAACTCGAGGCCAACGCCCTGCGCTGGCTCTGCGACGCGATGCACTATCCGGCAGCGAGCGCCGGCGTGTTCACCCCGGGCGGATCGATGGCGACGTTCAACGCGATCCTCTGCGCGCGCGAGCGCCTGCTGGGCGAAGCGCTGCGCGACGGGGTCCTCTACACCTCCGATCAATCGCACCACAGCGTCGCCAAGTCGGCGCGCCTGGCGGGAATCCTCCCCGACCGCGTGCGACACCTCCCGGTGGACGGCGAACTGCGATTCCGCACCGATGCGCTCCTTGACGCGATCGCGGCCGACCGGCGCGCCGGCCTTCGTCCCTTCATGATCGTCTCCTCGGCGGGGACGACGAACACCGGCGCCGTGGATCCGCTCGACACCATTGCCGACATCGCCGCGCGGGAAGGGCTGTGGCATCATGTCGACGGGGCGTACGGCGCCTGCTTTCACCTCGCACCGTCGTTGCAGCCGCTGTTGCGCGGCCTCCCGCGCGCCGACTCCATCACGCTCGATCCGCACAAGGGGCTCTTCCTCCCCTACGGCACCGGCGCCCTCCTCGTGCGCGACGGCGAGGCGCTCCGTCAGGTGCACTCCGCCTCGGCCGGCTACCTCCCCGAGAACCAGCTCGCCTTCTACGATCCGGCGCAGTACGGCCCCGAGCTATCGCGCGGCTACCCGGGGCTGCGCGTCTGGCTCACCCTCAAGCTCGTCGGTGCCGCCACGTACCGCGCGGCGCTGGAGGAAAAGCGCGCCCTCGCCCTGTGGGGCGCCGACGCCATTGCCGGCATTCCCGGTGTTGTGATGGACGCGTGGCCGCAGCTCTCGGCCTTTGCCTTCCACCTCGAGGGCGCAGCGCTCCCCACGCGCGACGCCGAGAACGCGGCCACGACGGCGCTCATGGAGCGCGTGACCGCGCGCGGGCGCGTGATGATCACCGGGTGCACGATCGACGGTCGCGTCCTGGCCCGCGTGTGCGTGCTCGGCTTCCGCACGCACGCCGACCGCCTGGAGGCGTGCGTGGAGGATGTGCGTGCCGTGGCCGCCGAGCTGCTGGCCGGCCACGGCTCGAACGGTGCCTAACGGTACCGTTCCATCAGGGCATCGAGCGCCGCCCTTCCCGGGCATAGCTGTTCGTACGGGACCTCGATTAGCGGCTCGGGAACGGTGCGCAGCATGTCGTGCATCTCGCGCCCCTGCTCCTCGTCGACGTAGAGGAGCCCGGTGGCGATCTCGCCGCGCTGCTGGCACTGGCGCACGTGGGTGTACGCCGACTCGCGATTGGTCGGGTCGTAGTCCGGGGCCGTGGCGCGGAGCCGCACGCTCCCCCCATCGTGCAGCTGCACCACGCGGATCTCCTCCTCGGTGTCGGAGACCGTGATCTCGCGCGTGAGCGGAACGAAGTCGCCGGGGAGGTAGTCGGCGATCACCGTCTCGACCGACTGGTCGCGCGTGTGTGCGTAGCTCTTGGTGGATCCCTCGTGGTCGTTGAACGAGACGCACGGCGAGATCACGTCGACGATGGCAAAGCCGTGGTGGGCGATCGCCGCCTTGAGGATGGGGACGAGCTGCTTCTTGTCGCCCGAGAACGAGCGCGCCGCGAAGGTCGCGCCCAGGGTGAGGGCGAGCAGGATGGGGTCGATGGGCGACTGCTCGTTAGGTTCCCCCTTCTTGCTCAGCGAGCCAATGTCGGCCGACGCCGAGAACTGCCCCTTGGTGAGGCCGTACACGCCGTTGTTCTCCAGCACGTACAGCATGTTCACGTTGCGGCGAATGGCGTGCGACAGCTGCCCCAGCCCGATCGACAGCGAGTCGCCGTCGCCAGAAATCCCGATGTAGGTCAGCGCCCGGTTGGCCGCGGCGGCGCCGCTCGTCACCGACGGCATGCGCCCGTGCACGGAGTTGAAGCCGTGCGACTGCTTCATGAAGTACGCCGTCGTCTTGGACGAGCAGCCAATCCCGCTCATCTTCCCCACGCGATGCGGCTCGAGGTCCATCTCCCACGCGGCCTGGATGAGCGCCGCCGTCACCGAGTCGTGCCCGCACCCGGCGCACAGCGTCGACATCGCCCCTTCGTAGTCGCGGATGGTGAGCCCGAGCCCGTTGGTGCGCGAACTCTTGTGCCGAACGGGAGGCTTGGCAATGGACGTCATGCGGAGGCTCCGACAAGGTGGGACGCGACGGCATCCACCACGACCTTGGGCGTCAGCGGCATGCCGCCGTAGTCGAGGATCGAGTGCATGCTGTCGCGGGCAAAGCCAAGTTCAATGGCGAGGAGCGCGCGCAACTGCGCATCGCGATTCTGCTCGATGACGAAGACGCGACCGTGCTGCGTGATGAATTCGCGCACGTCGTCCGAGAACGGGAAGCCGCGAATGCGCATCACGTTCACCGGCGTTCCCTGCGCGGTGAGGATGTCGGCTGCCTCGCGCACCGCCGCGTCGCAGCTCCCGATGGTGATGAGCCCGATGTCGGCCCCGGCGTGACGCGTCACCACGGGCGCCGGCACCGCGTTCGCCGCCCCGTCGATCTTCCGCTTGAGGCGGTCGACCAGCTCGAGGTAGGCGTCGGAATCCTCGGTGTAGGCCGCGTGCTTGTCGTGCCCCGAGCCGCGCACGAAGTACGCCCCCTTTCCTCCAACTCCCGGCAGCGTGCGCGCGGCAATCCCGTCGCCGTCCACGTCCAGGTAGCGCGAGAAGCGCTCGATCTTCTGCAGCGCCTCGGCGTCGAGCACCTTCCCCCGGTCGGGGCGATAGCTGTCGTCCCACTCGAAGCGCTTCACCATCCAGTCGTTCATCCCGATGTCGAGATCCGACGCCACGAAGACCGGCGTCTGGAAACGCTCGGCCAGGTCGAAGGCCTGTACCGCCATCTCGAAGCACTCGCGCGGGTCGGCGGGGAAGATGACGATGTGCTTGGTGTCGCCGTGCGAGGCGTACGCCAGCGAGAAGAGGTCGGCCTGCTGCGTGCGCGTCGGCATCCCGGTGGCGGGACCGCAGCGCTGCACGTCGAAGAAGACCGCGGGAATGTCGGTGTAGTACGCCAGCCCGATGAACTCCTGCATGAGCGAGATGCCGGGCCCCGACGTGTTGGTGAACGAGCGCGCGCCGGCCCACCCCGCGCCGATCACGATCCCCGCCGCCGCCAGCTCGTCCTCGGCCTGCAGGATGGCGTAGCGATGCAGCTTCGTCTCCGGGTCCACGCGGTACTTCTCGCAGAACGACTTGAAGGCCTCCATGAGCGCGGTGGCCGGCGTGATGGGATACCACGCCCCCACCGTCGCGCCGGCAAACACCGCGCCTAACGCGCTGGCCGTGTTCCCATCCATCAGGATCGAGTCGCTCGTCTTGTCCATCTTCTCGAGATGGAACGGGAGCGGGCACGGGAGATTCGCCTTGGCGTAGTCGTACCCCAGGCGGATGGCGGTGTGGTTGGCGTCGAGCAGGCGCTGTTTCTTGCCGAACTTCTCGTTCAGCATCCCCTCCACCACCGTCATGTCGATGTTGAGGAGGGCCGCCAGCGCGCCGGCATACGCGATGTTGCGCAGCAGCGTGCGATCGCGGTCCTTCTCGAACGTCTCGATGCACATCCGCCCGAACGGCACGCCGAGGACGGTGATGTCGTCGCGCAGCAACTCGGCGTCCATTGGCCACGACGAGTCGTAGAGCAGGTAGCCGCCGGCGCGCACCGCCTTCACGTCGCGCGCGTACGTCGACTGGTTGAGCGCGACCACGAGGTCCACGTCCGAGGGGCGCGCGGTGTAACCGTCCTTGCTCACCCGGATCTCGTACCAGGTGGGGAGCCCCTGGATGTTGGACGGGAAGATGTTCTTCCCCGTGACCGGGATTCCCATGCGGAAGATGGCCTGCATCAGGAGCGAGTTGGCGCTGGCCGACCCGGTCCCGTTGACGGTCCCCATCTTGAAGGCGAAGTCGTTGATTCCACTCATCGGGCCACCTGCCCGGCATAGGCGTTCTTGAGGTCGAACGTCCGCATGTCCCACGCGGCCGTCGGGCACCGTTCGGCGCAGAGGCCGCAGTGCAGGCAGACATCCTCGTCCTTCACCATCACGCGCTTGGTCTGCGGGAGGGCGACGGACACGTACAGCTCCTGCGCCAGGTTGAGCGCCGGCGCCGAGAGTCGCGTGCGCAGTTCTGCCTCGTCGGTGCCGTTGGGAGTGATCGTCAGGCAGTTGGTGGGACAGATGTCGACGCAGGCGTCGCATTCGATGCACAGCGACGACGTGAAGTACGTCTGCACGTCGCAGTTGAGGCAGCGTTGCACCTCGCGGGCTGCCTGTTCGGCGGTGAAGCCCAGCTCGACCTCCACATCGATGTCGCTGAAGCGCCGCGTCAGCTCCTCGTGCTGCATCTTCTGGCGCTTGGCCGTCTCGTACTCGTTCTCGTACGCCCAGGCGTGCATGCCCAGCTTGGCGCTCACCAGCGTCATCCCCACCGGCGGGCGCTCGCGCACCGGCTTGTCGAAGCACTGCAGGTCGATCGAGATGGCCGCCTGGTGCCCGTGCGCCACGGCCCAGATGATGTTCTCCGGCCCCCACGCCGCATCGCCGCCAAAGAAGACCTTCGGGTGCGTACTCTGGTGCGTGGTCTTGTCCACCTTGGGCATCCCGCGCGAATCGAACTCCACGCCGATGTCACGCTCGATCCACGGGAAGGCGTTGTCCTGCCCGATGGCGAGAATCACGTCGTCACAGGGAATGATCGTCGCCCCCGTCACCGCCGACACCTGCTTCCCGCTGGCGTCCTCCGTCCATTGCAGCTGCTCGAACTCCAGCCCCACCAGTTTCCCATCCTCGATGACGAAGCGCTTGGGGGCGTGGTTCTCGATGATCTGCACCTGCTCTTCCTCGGCGTCCTCCAGCTCCCACGGCGACGCCTTGAAGTGCTTGCGCCCGCGGCGCGCGACGACCTTCACGTCCGTCGCGCCCACGCGCTTGGCCGTGCGGCAGCAGTCCATCGCCGTGTTCCCCACGCCGATGATCACCACGCGCTTGCCAATGCTCGTCAGGTGCTGGAAGTGGATGTTGGCCAGCCACTCGATCCCGATGTGGACGTTCGCCGGCGCGTCCCAGCGCCCGGGGATGTCGAGCTCCTTCCCCTTCGGCGCCCCGCTCCCGATGAAGACCGCATCGTACCCCTCATCGAGCACCCCCTTGAGCGACGAGACCTTGGTCCCGTATCGCATGTGGGCGCCCATGTCGATGATGTAGCCGCACTCCTCGTCCAGCACGCTGTTAGGCAGGCGGAACGACGGGATGTTGATCCGCATCAACCCGCCCGGCTGGGCGTGCTGCTCGTAGATTGTGACGTCGTAGCCGAGCGGCAGGAGGTCGTTGGCCACCGTGAGCGACGACGGGCCGGCGCCGATGCACGCCACGCGCTTGCCATTCTTCTGCGCCGGAGCCTTGGGAAGGCGGTCGCGGATGTCACCGCGATGGTCGGCGGCAACGCGCTTCAGGCGGCAGATCGCGACCGGCTTCTCCTCGACGCGCCCGCGCCGGCATGCCGGTTCGCACGGGCGGTCGCAGGTCCGGCCGAGGATGCCGGGAAAGACGTTCGACTCACGGTTGAGGAGATAGGAATCGTCGTACCGGCCCTGGCCAATCAGCCGGAGATAACCGGGGACGTTGGTGTGGGCCGGACAGGCCCACTGGCAATCCACGACCTTGTGATAGTATCGCGGATTGGTGACATCGGTTGCGGCCATCGCGTGGGGCTCCAAAGGGTACTACTGCCAAGCATGATCGAACGTACCCGGTGGGGCAAGTCGTGCGGCGCGGCGCACCTGTATATGAACGCGCCCTCCGCGCGCACATCCGGACTGAACAGTCCGATCATATATGCCGTGCATCTCGCCCGCTGATTGACGGCGCCCCAGCCGTCGCATACGCTGCCGGCGGCTCATGCGTGCCCCTCCCTCCCGACGCCTCGCCACTCGATGACCATCCGCTGGCTCCTTGCCGCGTTGCACCTGCTGGCGCTCGGCATCGGGATGGAGAGCGTGTGGGTGCGCGGCCGCGCCCTCAAGCGACTCACCAGCGGCGACGACCGCGAGACGCTTCGTCGCGTCTTCACGCACGACAACTGGTACGGCATCGCCGCGCTGCTGTGGTATCCCACCGGCCTTGCCCGCGCTTTCTTCGGCTTCGAGAAGGGGACGGGTTACTACCTGCACCAACCGTTCTTCCTTGCCAAGCTGGTCCTCGTCACCGTCATCCTGGCGGTCGAGCTGTGGGTGATGACGACGCTCATCCGCTGGCGCCGGCAGCAGCAACGCGGGGACCCCATCGACGTGGGACTGGCGCCGCGCCTGGCGCGCATCTCGGCGTGGGAGACGTACGCCATCATCCTCATCGTCTTCCTGGCGACGGCCATGGCGCGCGACCTCCGGCCATGGTAGCGCCGCGGCCGGCGCAGCACGCCTAACGCGGAACCGGGGCCAACGACGTCGCCACGCCCACGCGCGAGTCGGCGGTGCCGTAGTAGAGGAACCATCGCCCCTTGAAGCGAATCAACGCCTCGACGAAGGTCGTCCCCTCGACGTACTGACCCGTCTTCTCGTACGGTTCGGTGGGGCGCAGGAAGGGCGTTGGCGTGCGATCCAGGAGCTTGAGCGGATTGGCCGAGTCGAAGAGCGCCTGTCCGGCCGTGTAGGTGCGCGAGGGTATGGATGGGTCGCCGAAGCGCTGGTCGTTCCCCGCGTTGTAGAGCATCACGATCCCGCGCGCGGTGAGGAGCGGTGGCGGCCCCGCTTCCACCAGCCACGAATCGAAGTACCCCGCGCGCGGCGACAACACGCGGAGTGCCTTGCCGTCGGCGTCTTCCAGCGGCGTCCAATGCACCAGGTCGTCGGAGGTCGCGATCAGCACGTGCGGGACGTTGTAGTACATCCAGTACTTCCCGTTGACCTTGGCCGCGACCAGGCGATCGCCCACCAGGCGCGCGAGGATCGCCCCCGACTTGCTCTCGGTCGCCAGGTACTTCCCGCCAGCTGCAGCGGCAAAGGCGGGACCATGCTTCTCCCAGTGCACCAGGTCGCGCGACGTCGCCACCGCCAGGCGCGGCACCTCGCGGTTCCACTGCGTGTACGTCAGGACGTAGCGCCCGTCCTCCGATTCGACGAGCCGCGGGTCCTCCACACCCCCCGGCCACTCGTTCCCCTGTTGCGCATCGCGATCGGGATAGAGCACCGGCGCCGGCCGACGCGTGAAGTGCAGCCCATCGCTGCTCTCGGCCAACCCCAGGCGCGACGTGTGGCCACCGATGACCGAGGCACCGGTCGCGTCTTCGGCGCGGTACAGGAGATAGACCTTCCCGTCGCGCACCACCGCCGCCGGGTTGAAGGTGGCGAACTCCTCCCATCGCACGTCGGTGTCGCCCATCGGCGAGCGGAAGAGCGACGTGGCGCGCGGTGAGAGAATCGGATTGACGTCGGCCGGCTTGGTGAAGGGGGCGATCATCCACGGCGCCGATGCACGCCCCCGCGTGTCGACCGAAGCCCGCGGTAGTTCCTGCGAGCGCACCGGCGAGCCCGCCTGCGAGCGCCCATCCGACGCGAACGACAGCAGCAACGCGCATGCACCAGCGCCGATGCGCAGCGAGCGAAACGTACGTCTTCTCGAGCGCAACCCACGCGACAGGACGGTCCGGAACTCGGGAGTGTCGGGCGCTGGCGGCATCACGGCGTGTGTAGGGCGATCGGCTGAACCGGCGCACCGGTAGCGCAAGCATGTTCGCGGGGCGCACGGCGGGCAAGCGCCGGTCTCGGCCCCATCCGCTTCCCCACCGCCACCGCATTCCTTGCTTCGAGTGGCCCCACGCGCCGGCTATCGCACTGCGCGCATTCGACCACTCGACGGCGAGCGCGCCGTGCGCAATGTTCCGCGCGACGTCGCCCGTCCCGCAGCGTTACCCGAGTCGTAACCATCTCGCACTCGCCCCGCCTCGTGTCCGACGAACCGACACCGCAAGTTCCCTCTCGCCGCGCCTTCCTCAAGGTCGCAGGGACCGTCGCCGCCACCACCGTTGCAGCGTCCACCGCCGGCGTGGTCGCCTGCACGCCATCCGACTCGAAGGGGACGGGCGAAGCGCCGGCCGCCACGGGCGGGGCGCGCGGCACCGGCTTCGACCGACGCACGCTCGACGCCCTGGGCGAGGTCCTCCTCCCCGCCTCGTTGGGGAGCGCGCGGCAGAAGGGCGCCGTCGACGCCTTCGTTGCCTGGGTCGACGAGTACGCGCCAGTCGCCGAGGAGATGCACGGCTACGGCTACGCCGACATCCGCTACCTCCCCCCGGACCCGGCGCCCGGGTGGCGCGCCCAGCTCGAGGGGCTCGATCTCCTCGCGCGGCGCTCGCGGCAGCGCCCCTTTGCCGAGCTCGACGCCGAGGGGCGTCGCGCCGTCGTCACCGCGGCGCTCGCCCCGTTTGGCAGCGCGGCGATCCCCGACGCGTTAGGCGCGCCGCACGTCGCCCTGGCCCTCCTCGCCCACTGGACCAACAGCCCCGACGCCTGGGACCTCGCCCTCGGCGCCAAGGTGGCCCGCGACACCTGCCGCCAGTTGCAAGGCGTGGAGCGCAAGCCGCTCCCGCTCGCCGGGGGTGACGCATGACGACCGTCGGCGGCGACATCGTCATCATCGGGAGCGGGATAACCGCCGCCAACATGGCGGCCCACCTCGCCGAGCACACCACGCGCTCCATTGTCGTCATCGAGGCGGGACCGGCGAGCACCCCGTTCGCCGAGCGCACGGCGGCGCGCAAGCGATTCCTCGCCTATGGCGAGAACCCGTGGGCGCGCGACCACCTCGAGGACCAGAACGCCTTCGGCGTGACGTACGGCTTCTCCCCCAACATGCACGTGGGCGGCTTGGCGATGCACTGGGGCGGAGTGACGCCGCGCTACTCGCCGGAGGACTTCATCACGAATTCGCTGTACGGGATCGGCACCGACTGGCCGTACACGTACGAGGACCTCGATCCCTTCTATCAGGAAGCCGAGGAGCGCATGGGCATCGCCGGCGAGCAGGGGCCGCCGGCGATGGATCCGCGCGGGAAGCCGTATCCCCTGCCGCCCATTCCCGTCAACTACAACCTTCAGCAGCTGCAACTGTGGGCCACCCAGGCCGGCATCGCCAGCTGGAGCTGTCCCTCGGCCAAGGCCACCGTGCCGTATCAGGGGCGCGCGCAGTGCCAGCGCTGCGACACGTGCTATCCCGTCTGCCCGTCAGGCGCAAAGTACTCCCCCGACTTCACGTGGGATGCGCTGGTGAAGTCAAAGCGGGTCACGCTGGTCACCGGGACGCTCGTGCGGCGCCTGGTCGCCGACGCGAAGACCGGGCGCATCGTACGCGCCACCGGCAACCGCACCGACGCCAGTGGCGAGGAGGTGACGATCGAGGGGCAGACCTTCGTCCTCGCCGCCGGCTTCATCTGGTCGCCGCACTTGCTCCTCCTCTCGCGCGATGCCGCGCATCCCAACGGCCTCGCCAACCGCAGCGGGTTGGTAGGGAAGTACCTCGCCGGGCACCGCAACATCGGCGGGCAGATTTCGCTGCCGCTGGAGCTGTATCCCGGGCTCAACGCGCAGCACTCGCTCGTGAGCAAGCAGTTCCAGCGCGCCAGCTATCCCGGCGGGAAGTACCTGCGGCACGACCTGCGCCTGTGGGAGTCGAGCGTGGGGCGCGGGGCGCGCCTGCGTGACGACAAAGGCAATCTGTTGTTAGGGGACGCGCTCCTCGCCGACTGGAAGCAGCGCGCAAAGGGCGCCACGGCGCGCGTGCGCGCCTATTACGACGTTCTCCCCCACCGGGAGAGCAAGTTCGTCCTCGACGACACGCGCAAGAACCGGTGGGGCGACCCCATGCCGCTCGTGACCTTCAAGGATGCGCCGGAGAGCGAGGCGCTGCGCCCGTGGCAGGAAGAGGAGCTGCGCAACTTGTTCCGTCGCATGGCCAAGGCAGGAGGGGGCGAGGTGATCTCGCTCGCCAGCAACGCCAACGACATCGGGCAGGAGCACCCCACCGGCGGGTGCCGCGCCGGCAACGACCCGACCACGAGCGTGGTGGACGGGTGGGGGCGCGCGCACGACCATGAGAATCTCTGGGTGGGCGGGGCGCCAACGCAGCCGAGCGCCTCGTGCTGCAACGGGACGTTGACGTTCGTGGCCGTGGGGCTGAGGACGGCGTCGGCGATTGCGAAGTCCGTGTAGACTCTCTGACGATGGGCCCCTTCACCTCCCGCCACGCCCTCGCATGAACCAGTGGCTCGTCAAGATCTCGCTGTTCATCAACTACTTCGTCTTCGCGATCCTGCTCAACAGCGTCGGGACCGTGATCCTGCAAGTACAGAACAGCTACGGCGTCTCGGCCGCACAGGCCAGCGTCCTCGAGGCGTTCAAGGACCTCCCGATCGCGATCACGTCATTCCTCGTCGCTTCGTTCCTCACGCGCATCGGATACAAGCGCAGCATGCAGATCGCCCTGGCGTTGGTCGCCCTGGCGTGCCTGCTCATGCCGCAGCTCCCGGCGTTCTGGATGACCAAGGCGCTCTTTGCCGCCACCGGCATCGGCTTCGCGCTCACCAAGGTCTCGGTCTTCGCCACGCTCGGACTCGTGACTCGCACCAAGGAGGACCACGCCTCCTTCATGAACTTCCTCGAGTCGTTCTTCATGGTCGGCATCCTCTCGGGGTACTTCATCTTCAGCGCGTTTGTCTCCGACACCGAGGCCTCGTCGACGCAGTGGCTCAACGTGTACTACGCGCTCGCCGCTCTCTCCTTCGCCGCCCTCCTCCTGCTCTCGCTGGCGCGCCTCGATGAGAGCAGTGTGCACCCCGCCGTGGCGCGACCGTTGGCGGAGGACTTCGCGGAGATGATCCGCCTCTGCGCGCGCCCCCTGGTGCTCGTCTTCATCATCAGTGCGTTCCTCTACGTCCTGATCGAGCAGAGCATCATGTCGTGGCTCCCCACGTTCAATAGCCGCATCCTGCACCTCTCGGCGTCGCTCAGCATCCAGATGGCGAGCATCCTCGCCGCCTCCACCGCGCTGGGTCGCTTCACGGCGGGCATCGTGCTGCGACGCTTCAACTGGTTCACGGTACTCGTCACGAGCCTAGTCATCGCCGCCGTGCTTGTCCTGGTCGCGCTCCCGCTCACGAGGAACGTGGGGACGGCAGAAGTCTCCACCTGGGGAAGTGCGCCGCTCGCCGCCTTTGTCTTCCCGCTCATCGGGCTTTGTCTCTCGCCCATCTATCCGGCCATAAACTCGGTCATCCTCACCGCGCTCCCACTCCGGCAGCACGCGCCCATGGCTGGACTCATCGTCGTCTTCTCGGCGCTGGGCGGAACCACGGGGTCGCTCATCACCGGGCAGCTCTTCCAGCACTTCGGCGGCACGACGGCGTTCTACTTCTCGCTCGCGCCCATCATCTGCCTCACGCTGGCGTTGTACCAGCTCAGGCGTCAGGCGGCGATCGCCGCACGCGCCGCGAGCGACGCATCCGCCGCCGCGCAGCCGGCATGAGCACCATGCAGTCGCCGCGTGAGCTGTACGGCGAGCTGTTCGAGGCGGTTCAGCGCTCTCGCCTGTACCGTGACTCCAAGACTTTCGTCGACGCCGTTCCCCGCGGCATGCCCGAGGCCATCGTGCGCCAGTATCGCACGGAGCGTGAGCGCCCGGGCTTCGACCTCGGCGCCTTCGTGCAAGCGCACTTCGACCTCCCCGCGGCCGACGCGGCGGCGAGCGGTCTTGCACCTGCCGACGACGTGCGCGCGCAGGTGGACCGCCTCTGGGACAAGCTCGTGCGTCCCGCCGACCCGGACATCCCCTTCGCGTCGCTCATTCCGCTCCCCCACCGCTACGTCGTCCCCGGCGGTCGCTTTCGCGAGTTGTACTACTGGGACAGCTACTTCACGATGCTCGGCCTCGCCGTCTCGGGGAGGCACGACATCCTGGGGGAGATGGTGGCGAACTTCGCATCGCTCGTCGATCGCATCGGCTTCATTCCCAACGGTACCCGCACGTACTATGGCACGCGCTCGCAGCCACCACTCTTCGTGCTGATGGTCGAGCTGCTGGCTCAGGCAACTGGGGACACGGCGATTGTCGACCGGTATGGTGCGCAGCTCGAACGCGAGTATGCGTTCTGGATGGCGGGCGGCGAGTCGCTGGCACCGGGTCAGTCCGCGCGTCGTGTCGTGCGCTTCGGCGACGTCGTGCTCAATCGCTATTGGGACGATGCCGCGGAACCGCGCCAGGAGAGCTACGCCGAAGACCTCGAACTGGCGGCAGAGACCACGCGCGAGGCGAGTGACCTGTTCCGCGACCTGAGGGCGGCGTGCGAATCGGGGTGGGACTTCAGCTCGCGCTGGTTCGACGAGACGCGCGCCTTCGCGTCGATCCGCACCACGTCGCTCCTCCCGGTGGACCTCAACAGCATCCTCTTTCATCTCGAGACGGTGCTGGCCGGGATTCGCGAGCGGGGCGGTGACATCGCGGCGGCGACGCGCTTTCGCGATCGCGCGGCCAAGCGCCGGGCGCTGCTGCGCTCCCTCTTCTTCGACGAGTCGCACGGCTTCTTCTGCGACGTCCACCACGCCACCGGAAAGTCGACGGGAATCCTCACGCTCGCCGGGGCGTGGCCGCTCTTTGTCGGCGTTGCGACCGACGGCCAGGCGCAACGCGTTGCCGATCGACTCCGTGCCGACTTCCTGCGCCCCGGCGGCTGGGTGACGACGCTGACTAACACCGGCCAGCAGTGGGACGCTCCCAACGGTTGGGCGCCGCTGCAATGGATCGTTGTCGAGGGGTTGCGTCGCTACGGCTTCACCGAGCTGGCCCACGAGGGCGCACGCCGGTGGATCGACGCCAACACGAGCATCTACCGCCAAACCGGTCACTTCCTGGAGAAGTACGACGTCGAGCACCCGGGACGCGTGGCTGGCGGCGGGGAGTATGCGGTGCAGGACGGCTTCGGATGGACAAACGGCGTGCTCGTGCAGCTCCTGTCGCGAGGGTGAGGCGCAACCGCCAGTGCCGGGACTTGCGTCCGCCGCCCCCGCCGCCCCCCGCCGCCGCCACCGCCCTGGCCACCATCGCTGCCTGCGCCCTCGCGATGGCCTGCGGCAACGACGGCACCTCGTCGGTCTCCGGGCAATGCGCCCCCACGGCGCGCTACCCCAATGCCATCGGCTGCGCCTACGTCTTCGGGCGCATCACCGACCCCAGGGGGCTCGCCCTCGACAGCATCGAGGGGCTGGTGCGAACGGGCGACAGCTGCAACTGCACCTCGCCGCGGCTCGAAGGCGACGACAACGGCTTCTACAGCGTGACCGTGCATCGCCTGTCCGCCGGCGGCAACGCACCCCCCTTCCTCGACACCGCGACCGCCACCGTCGTCGCCCTCGCCAGCGCCCCCAAGTACCCGCGGCACATCACCGGCGCCGCCTACTTCGACACCGCCCGCGTGGTGCTGCGCTTCGTCCCGTTAGGCGGCACCCCGCCCGTGAACGAAGCCAACCTCCGCATCACCATCCCCGCCCGCTAGGAACCGCCGCCCCCCCTCGTCCCCAGCCTTCGCTGGAACACGCTTCTCGTTCCCAGCTTTCGCTGGGACAGGCTTCTCGTCTTCTAGCTATTTGAGTGAGTCCACCATCGGCTGCGTAATCAACACCGTCCCGCGCTCGCTACGACGGAAGCGGCGCGCATCCTCGCGCGGGTCCTCTCCCACCACCATCCCCGCCGGGATCACCACGCCACGGTCGACCACCACGTTGCGTAGCCGCGCCCCGCGCCCGATCTCGACGTAGGGCTGCACCACCGCGCCGTCGAGCTGCGCATAGGAGTGCACCTTGACCCCGGTAAAGAGGAGCGTCTTGTGCAGCGAGGCGCCGGAAATGATGCACCCGCCCGAGACGAGCGAGTTCACCGCCAGCCCGCGCCGCCCCTCCTCGTTATGCACGAACTTGGCCGGCGGCGTCACCTCGGCGTACGTCCAGATGGGCCACTTCTCGTCGAAGATGTCGAGGTTCGGGACCACCGTCGTGAGGTCGATGTTGGCCTCCCAGTACGCATCGATCGTCCCCACATCGCGCCAGTACGCGTCGTGCTCGGCGTCCGACTTCACGCACGAGGTGCTGAAGCGGTGCGCCACCGCCTTCCCGTGCTCCACCACGTACGGAATGATGTCCTTCCCGAAGTCGCGGCTCGACGTCGCGTCGGCCGCGTCGCGGCGCAGGAGGTCGAACAGGAACGTCGTCCGGAAGACGTAGATCCCCATGCTGGCCAGCGCCATCTCCGGATTGCCGGGGATCCCCGGCGGATCCGTCGGCTTCTCGAGGAAGTGGACGATGCGATCCTCGGCGTCCACATGCATCACGCCGAACCCCGTCGCCTCCATGCGCGGCACCTCGAGCACCCCCACCGTCACGTCGGCCCCCTGATCGACGTGCTGCTGGAGCATGCGCTCGTAGTCCATCTTGTAGATGTGGTCACCGGCCAGGATCACCATGTACTCCGGGTGATAAGCCTCGATGATGTCGGTGTTCTGGTAGACCGCATCGGCCGTTCCCTCGTACCAGGCCGTCTCGCTCACGCGTTGCGACGCGGGGAGGATGTCAAACGATTCGTTGCGCTCGGGACGCAGGAAGTTCCAGCCGCGTTGCAGGTGACGGATGAGCGAGTGCGCCTTGTACTGCGTCGCCACCCCGATGCGGCGGATCCCCGAGTTGAGCGCGTTGGACAGCGCGAAGTCAATGATGCGCGCCTTGCCGCCAAAGAAGACCGCCGGCTTGGCGCGACGGTCGGTCAGTTCGTACAGGCGCGACCCGCGCCCCCCGGCCAGGACATAGGCCATCGTGTTGCGACCGATGGAGCCAGGACGATACGGGGCAGTCATGGATACGAGGCGTTCGGGGACGACGTGAGGGTCATGCGGGCCAGCGAAACTTTGCACCGCGGGCGGGCACATCGTAGCGTACGTGCATGAATGTCCTCTTTGTCGCCGCGGAAGTCGACCCCTTGGTCAAGACCGGCGGACTGGCCGATGTCGCCGGCGCCCTCCCCGCCGCCCTGCGCGCCATCGGCCACGACGTGCGCGTGGCCATGCCGCGCTACCGCGCGCTCCGCGAGAAGGGCGTCGCCATGGACGGCCCCATCGCCGCCTCGTTCCTCCCCATCGGCGAGCGCGCCGAGGAGCAGCGCGTCTGGCGATTGCAAGGCGGCAGCGCGCCCACCTATCTCCTCGACATCCCCGCCGCCTTCGAACGCAGCGCGATCTATGGTGAAAACGACGACCATCGTCGCTTTCTCCTGTTTGCCCGCGGCGTCCTCGACCTCCTCCAGCACCTGCGCGAAGTGGACGGATGGCAGCCCGACGTGGTGCACTGCCACGACTGGCACGCCGCACTCGTCCCCAATTACCTGCGGACGACACTCGCCTACACCTTCGGCCACATCGCCACCGTCTTCACCATCCACAACCTCGCCTACCAGGGCTTTGCCCCGTCGTCCACGATGGGGCTGGCGGGGCTCGGCGAGTGGGGATCGCTGGAGGACGCGTTAGGGGGGCGCTTCTACGGCGCCTTCAACTTCATGGCGCGCGGCATCGTGCACTGCGACATCGTCAGCACGGTGAGCCCCACGTACGCCGAGGAGATCATGACGCCGGAGTATGGCGAGGGGCTCGACGGCGTCCTGCGCTCTCGTCGCGATCGCCTGGTGGGGATCCTCAACGGGATCGACACGATGGTCTTCGATCCGTTCACCGACCCCAACCTCGCCGCCCCATACCGCGCCGACAGCCCCGCCGGCAAGGCCACGTGCAAGGCCGCGCTCCAGCGCGAGGCCAAGCTCCCCGTCGAAGGCCATCGCCCCCTCCTCGGCGTCGTCTCCCGCCTTGCCGACCAGAAAGGGTTCGATCTCCTCGAAACGGTCCTCCCCTGGCTCCTGCGCGACACCGACGCGCAACTCGTCCTCCTCGGCAGTGGTCATCCGCATCTGGAAGGCGTCTTCCGCCGCCATGCCGCCGAGCATCCGGATCGCATCTTCGTACGCACCGCCTTCGATGCGTCGATGGCGCAGCGCATCTATGCGGGGAGCGACATGTTCCTCATGCCGTCGCGCTTCGAGCCCTGCGGCCTGGGGCAGATGATCGCGCTGCGCTACGGGAGCGTCCCGATCGTGCGCGCCACCGGCGGGCTCAACGACACCGTGCGTGAGGGGCTCGACGGCAACGGCTTCCGCTTTCATCCGTTTGAGGCGTATCACTTCGGCGGCGCCATCTGGCGCGCGCTGCAGGCGTATCGCGATCGTGAGGGATGGGCGCTGCTGCGCGAACGCGGCATGCGCGAGGACAACTCCTGGTCACACGCCGCACACGTCTACGCGCGGATGTACGTCGCGGCGATGCGCACGCGGGGGCGCTAGCGCGGTCACTCGCGCAACGACTAACGACAGGTAGCACATCACCGACGGACCCACACGAGGAGGGAGCATGCCGCACCTTCGCCGGCCGCTGGCCCGTGAGTACGCCGCCATCCTGTCCGCCGAGATCGCACTCGTCCCCGACGTCGCCGACTTTGCCGCCATGTTGCGTGACAACGCCGACGTCACGCGCGCACTGGCCGCCGGCTTTGGCGAGGCACAGGCGGCACTGCGCTATGCCCCCGGCAAGTGGAGCGTGCGCGAGACCATCGGGCACTTGAGCGATTGCGAGCGCGTGCTCAGCTATCGGTTGCTGCGCGCGCTGCGTGGCGATGCCACGCTCCTTCCCGGCTTCGACCACAACGCCTGGGTCCCCGCTGCGCAGTTCGAGCGCCGTACGCTCGCCGACGTGGTGCGCGAGTTCAGCGCCGTGCGCAACGCGACCGTGGCACTGCTCGACAGCGCCGCCGCCGAAACGTTCGAGTTCCGCCTCAACGTGGGGACCGGGCACATCACTGGCGTTGCCCTCGCGTATCTCATCGCCGGGCACGAGCTGCACCATCAGGGGATACTGCGGGAGCGGTATCGGGAACCCCTCTCAGGATAGAAGACGAGAAGACGAGAAGACGGGAAGACGAGACGTCCTAGAAACCTTCCGGGCGGGCGGAGGCGGCGTTGGAGGCGCGCTCCAGGGCGATGCCGACGCGCGTGATCGTGCCCTCGTCAAAGAGACGGCCAATGAGGGTGACGCCGTGGGGGACGCGGCGCGGGGGATTAAATGTGGGGAGCGGGTTGCGGGGGTCGGGGGCCCAGTCGCTGCGCGCGGTGGAGACAGTCACGAAGCCGGTGCGCAGCGTCAGCGATGGATGCCCCGTGAAGTTGGTGACCGTGAGGGCCTCGTCGCGCAGCGAGGGGACGAGCAGGAGGTCCACCTCGGCGAACATCGACGCCAGCTCGTGCGCGAAGCGCCGGCGCAACCGGTCGGCCTGGACAAAGTCGACCGCCGACAGGAAGCGCGCCATGCGGAAGAGGTTGGGCCACGCATCGGGGACCTGCGACCTGAGCGTGCGGTCCTTGCCCGACAACGTGAGCTCCTCGAAGGCCGCGGCCCCTTCGCTGAACAGGATGTTCATCAGCGCGTTGTGCGGGATGTCGGGCCATGTCAGGTCGACGGGGACGAGTCCAAGCGTCCGCAGCGACTCCACCGCCGCACGGTCGACCGCCGTCGCTGGCGCCTCCTGCATCCACGCCGGGAAGATCCCCACCTTGAGCCCCTTCACCGGCCGCGACGCGTCGTAGTCGAGCGGGGCATCGACGCTCGACACATCACCCGCGTCGGCGCCGCCGATGGCTCGCAACACGAGCATTGCATCCTCGACGCCGCGCGTCATGGGCCCCAGCTTATCCAGCGACCAGCACAGCGTCATGGCGCCGGTGCGCGGCACGCGCCCAAACGTCGGTCGCAGCCCGGTCACGCCGCAACGCATGCTGGGGCTCACGATGCTCCCCCCCGTTTCGCTCCCGATCGAGAAGCCGACGAGCCCCGCCGCGGTTGCAGCTCCCGGACCGGCGCTCGACCCCGACGCCCCTTCCTCGGGGAGCCAGGGATTCATCGTCTGTCCCCCGAACCAGATGTCGTTGAGTGCCAGCGCGCCGAGCGAGAGCTTGGCGATGAGCACCGCCCCCGCCTGCTGCAATCGCGCCACCACCACCGAGTCGCGCGTGGGGACGCGGTCGCGGAACGGCTCGGCGCCGTAGGTCGTCGCGATCCCCGCCGTGTCGAGGAGGTCCTTGACCCCGAACGGGATCCCGTGCAGCGCCCCGCGAAAGCGTCCTGCCGCGATCTCCGCGTCGGCGGCGCTGGCCTGCGCGCGCGCGCGATCGGCGGTGAGCGTGATGACGGCGCGCAGCCGCGCGTCGTGCCGGGCGATGCGCGCCAGGTAGATCTCCGTCAGCCGCAACGACGTGAGCTGCCGGCGCTCGATCCAGCGCGAGAGCGCGGTGAGCGGGGCGAACGCGATGTCGTCGTCGGTGGCGGGAAGGGCCCCGGCGTCGAGCGCGGCGCGAACGAAGCGTGCGCGCGATGGCGGCGTGACGCCTACCGCCTGCGCCGGCCGCCACGTACTGGCCGGTGACAGCTCCGGCGGCAGCGCGACCGTTCGCGGCCCGCTGCGCCGCTCCATCGTGGACGCGAGCGTGCGGCGCCAGCTCTCCGCCATCATCGCCCGCTCATCCTCCCGATGCGTGACCTGCGCCAGCTTGGCCGCCTCGGCGAAGGTGATGGCCGTGACTTCGGGCCCCACCACCGGCGCCGTCCCGAAGGCAACTGGCGCTCCCGGAGTCGGTGGCGGTCCGCCAGCTGCACCTTTCCCACCTGTCTCCCCCTGCTCCTCGCCACGACAGGCGGCGGCGACGCCAAGAATTCCGATCGGGGCCTGGATGAGGAACTGGCGGCGCGTGTTCACGAGGCGTGCTCCGGTGGGGACTCTGCGAGGGGCATCATGCCCGACCTTGCAGGGCATTCGCGCGCAGGGCAAGAGCCCGCGCCGCTCGCGGACGCAAGAAGCCGCCGGTGACGGATTGCTCCGTCCTCGGCGGCTTCCTTCGCGCCTAAGGGGGATAAGGCGCTTCGTTCAGGGTGCGGTGTCGTGCCTCGCGAGTCCGAGCGCTAGCCGTGTGCCTTCACACGCATCCGCGCCCAAACCCTTGGACCATCACAACGCCGGGACGTTGTAGCCAGACGAGAGCGTCTTGTTGCCCTTGCCAGGCCTGGAGGGCGCGGGCGTGCGGACGGGGGGGGTGTCCGTCGAATCCGAGCCCGCCGTCCCGGTGCTCACCGTATCAGAAGTAGAACGCACCGGCGCGACGCTCGCCGACGTGGTGATGTAGCCGGAGCGGCTCTTGGCGCTCGGCCCTGTCATCTCCGTCGAGCACGCGGTGACGAGCGAGGTGACGGTGAGGAGGATCGCGATCGGGGCGAAGCGGCGAAGGCGGGCGGCGTTGATCATGGCGGGGGTTACTCGGGAAAGTGGGGGCTGCGTCCGGTGCTGCGTGACTGGCGACACACCAAGGCAGGTGCCGTGCCACAAATCCCTCTACGCAAAGCACTTAGCGCACTTCGGCGGCGTCCGGACACAACGACGGATGTTCGGTCATTCCGGGACTGCCGCTCGCGTCGATTCGGCCAGAATGTCGGAACATTCGTTTTCGGCCCGATGGAGCCTCGGCGGCCGAGCTGTGCGTCGGATCACACAACCGGCGCTTCCGCGCCACAGCGCTCCCCAGCGAGACGACGCGCGACGGACGGCAACAATTGCCGAGTGCGACGCGGCGTCGTGACGCACGCGCCCATCCTAAGTCCTTGTAGCTGAGACGATTGGAGGGCACTCGCCCCGGTAGCGGCAGGAATCGCCGCAATGGGACGCCTCGCCCGCCGCTCACGGCCAGCTTGGGGGGAGGACGACCCCGCGCCGGCCGGGCAGCCGTGGACCTGGAGCAGGATGCGTCGGACGAACACCCGCACACGATCGTTCGCGCTGTCGAGTGGTCTCCCTCGCGCCGGGGGTTGGGGGCTCACGCACGCCGGTCGCTCACTCGTGCAACCACGCCGCGCCCCGCTGCCGCGCGCTGGGGACGCAAGCGCGTGATCGGCCCCACCCCGCTCTTCACCGCCGTGCGCGGGGAGCAGGCCGCGCAGGTCTGGGCCCGCCTGCGTGAGCGACACCTGCGGCGTGTCGAGGTCCTCGAGCGCGCCGTCCTCGCGCTCATGGACGGTGAACTGGACGAGGAGCTGCGCGAGCTGGCCGAATCCGAGGCCCACTCGCTGGCCGGAACCGTGGGGAGCTTCGGGATGCGCGGTGGCTCGCGACTGGCCCGTGCCCTCGAGCAGTCGTTCTCGTCGCGCCACACGCTGGCGCGCCCGCTGGCCATGCGCCTGGCGGACCAGGTGCTCGCCCTGCGCCGCGAGCTGGAGCGCCCCGGTGCCACGCTCGCCGTTGCTGCTGACGGCACGCTCCCCGCGCGCATCCTCCTCCTCGGGAGCGCCGAGCGCTGCGATCAGTTTGTCGCCGAGGGGGTCTCGATGGGGCTCGAGGTCACCGCGCGGGCGCTTGGCGATGGGGCGCACGCCATCGCCGAGGAGGCGCCGGAGGCGATCATCCTCGAGGGGAACGACGACGAGCCCGACGCGCTCATCGCCCTCCTCGATTCGTTAGGCACGCGCCTCGCCGTCCCGGCGTTCGTCGTCACCGCGCGCGACACGATGGCCATGCGCCTGGCCATTGCGCGCGCCGGCGCCTCGGGGCCGCTCCTCCCGGGGCAGCCGCCGGCGATGATCCTCGAGCGCGCGGCGACCGCGATCGCCGCGCGCGAGCTGGGGCAACCATCCATCCTCCTCGTGGACGGCGACCCCTACGCGTTGCAGGTGACGACGCTGATCCTCGAACAGGGCGGGATGCGCGTCCTCCCGCTGGGCGACCCGATGGCCTTCTGGGAGACGCTGGAGTCGGTGCAGCCCGACGCCGTCGTCACCGCGGCAACGATGGCCGTGACGACGGCGGTGAACGGGGTCGACCTCTGCCGCGCCCTGCGCGCCGACCCGCGCTGGCGCGAACTCCCGGTCATCCTCCTCGCCACCGCCGACGAAGCGCCGTTCGTGCGCGAAGCCTATCTCGCGGGAACCGACGACGTGGTGCGGAAACCGGTGCAGCCGCTCGAGCTGGTCCCGCGCGTGCAGAACCGCCTGCGGCGCTCGCGCCAGGCGCGCCGCCCGCACGAGGTCAACGCCGTCACCGGGCTCGCCGGTCGCCGCAAGGCGGAGCGCGACCTCGATCGCTTCCTGCAGCTCGCGCGCCGCCACCGGCACGAAGTCACGCTCATCACCATGCGCCTCGATGGCTATGCCGAGGCGGTGCAGCGCCTGGGGCAGTCGGCGGTGGATGCCGCGTCGCTCGCCGTGAGCCAGCTCCTGCAGCAGTCGTTCCGCGCCGAGGACGTGGTGTCGCAGTGGGGGCCCAACCAGTACGTGATTGGGCTGTTCGACGCCAACGCCGCCAACGCCGCCACGCGCGTGCGGGAGATCATGGCGGCGCTGCGCGCCCGCCGCTTCCCCGCGCCGTCAGGCGCAACGCTGGCCTTCACCTGCAGCGCCGGCATCGCCACCTTCCCCGACGACGCCGGCGACGTGCGATCGCTGCACGACGCCGCCGACGCCGCCCTCCTCTCCAGTGGGGGCGCATCCTCCACCGAGGTACTCGGCGTCGCCAGCAACCCGCACGAGCGCGCCACCGGGCGCATCGACGTCCTCCTCGTGGAAGACGACGCCGCCGTGGCCACGCTCCTCGTGCACGCGCTGCAAAGCCGACAGTACGAGGTGCGCTGGCTGCGCAGCGGGCAGGAGGCGGCGAGCGCCTTGTTAGGCGAGCCACCGGAGATCCGCGCCCGCCTCATCCTCATGGAGGTCAACCTCCCCGAGCTCGACGGGCTCGCCCTCCTGCGCTCGCTGGGGGAACAGGATGTCCTGCGACACACGCGCGTGATCGTCCTCTCGTCGCGCTCCACCGAGGCCGAGACGGTGCAGGCCTTCGAGCTGGGCGCCTTCGACTACGTCCCCAAGCCGTTCAGCGTCCCCGTGCTCGCGGAGCGCATCCGGAGGGCGATGCGCGCATGAAGCAATCGCTCCTGTACCAGGTCTCGTACTACCTGGCGTACCTCGAGCTCACGCTCACCATCGTCTTTGCCGTGGCGCTGGCCACCAGCGCCGCGCTCGCGCGCTGGCGCCGCGCGCGACACGAGCGCCTGTGCACCGCGGGGCGTGAGGTCCTGGCGCGCGCCATTGCCGCCGGCACCATCGACGACGCCGGCGTGGCGACCTTCGAGCGCCTGCCGTGGACGGTGCAGCAGGAGCTGGTGCACGAGTTCGGCGGCGCGCTCACCGGGAGCGGGCGCGAGCGCCTGTCCTCGTTAGGCCACCGCACCGGCGTCACGCAGCGCGCCGTGTCCATGTGCGCGTCGCCGTGGTGGTGGAACCGGCTGGCGGGGGCGCGCGTCCTCACCGCGCTCGACCACGACGCCCCGGCCATGCACCCGCTCCTGCGCGATCGCAGCGCGGTGGTGCGGGCGCAGGCCTTTGTTTGGGCCGCGGGGCGCGACGACCAGGCCATCATCGACGAACTCGTCTCGCGCCTGGCCGACCCGGCGCGCCTGTGCCGCTTCACCGTGCAGGACTCGCTGTTGCGGCTGGGGCGCCCCGCAGCCACGGCGCTGCGCCGCTTTCTGGCCGACCCCGAGCGCCCGGGGCTGGCCGACGCGCTCTCGGTGGCGCGCGGGCTGGGGCAGCCTGAACTCCTCGACCCTACCCTCGCGCTGGTGTCGCACTCGCAGGGCGAGATTCGCGCCCGCGCCGCCGCGGTGCTCGGCGTGCTGGGGGGTGAACGCGCCGTCGAGGCGCTCACGCAGCAGCTCGGCGACTCCACCCCGGCGGTGCGCGCCGCCGCCGCCCGCGCGTTAGGCGAGCTGGGGGCGTGGACGGCATGCTCGGCGCTGTTGCAGCTGCTGGGCGATACGGCCTGGCCGGTGCGCCGGGAGAGCGCGCTCGCGCTGCGGCGCATGGGTGGGGCGGGGACGCTCACCTTGCGGCGCGCGCTGGGCGCCGAGAATCCGTTTGCCGCCGACATGGCGCGCCAGGTCCTCGACCTCCCCGAGACCGTCTACTTGCAGGTGACGGTATGAACACATGGGCCGATGCGCTCATGCGCACGCTGCTCGCCCTGGCGGGCCACCTGGGCGGCTTCGCCGCCGCCATGGCGCCGGTGGTGGCGCGCGTCCTGGCGTCGCTCGACTTCGCCATCCTCATCTACTTCATCGCCATCAACGTCTCGTACGTCCTCCTCGTCACCTGTGCCACCTGGGAACTGGCGATGCACGTGCTGCGCATCCGCGGCGAGTCGCGCGCGCGCATCATGGGGTCCGCGGTCACGCCCAGCATCAGCATCCTGGCGCCGGCCTACAACGAGGAAGCGACCATCGCCGAGAGCGTGACCGCGCTCCTCGCGCTGCACTACGCCAACCTCGAACTCGTCGTCATCAACGACGGCTCGCCCGATCGCACACTGGAGGTGCTCAAGGAGCGCTTCGAGCTCCTCCCCATCCACAGCATCGTCTGGAAGCGCATCGAGACCAAGCCCGTGCGCGGGCTCTATCGTTCGCGCAGTCATCCCAACCTGCTCGTCGTGGACAAGGTGAACGGGGGGAAGGCCGATGCGCTCAACGTGGGGCTCAACCTGGCCACCGGCGACCTGGTCTGCGTGATCGACGCCGACACCATCGTCGATGCCGACGCGCTGCAGCGCCTGGCGCGCCCCTTCCTCAACTACCACGACATCCTGGCCGCGGGGGGGACCATCCGCATCGCCAACGGTTCCACCATCGCCACCGGGCGGGTCACCGACCCGCGCGCGCCGCGCACCTTCGTGGCGGGGGTGCAGGTGGTGGAGTACTTCCGCGCCTTCCTGTTCGGGCGGCTGGGGTGGAACCTCGTGGGCGGGAACCTGATCATCTCCGGCGCCTTCGGCCTCTTTCGCCGTGACGCCGTGATTGCGGCTGGCGGCTATACGCACGACACCGTGGGTGAGGACATGGAGCTCGTCCTCAAGCTGCGCCGCCAGGCGTACGAGGGCCGGCGCTCGCACCGCGTCCTCTTTGTCCCCGACGCTGTTGCCTGGACCGAGTGCCCGGAGTCGCTGCGCGTCCTTGGCCGGCAGCGCGACCGCTGGCATCGCGGCCTCGCCGACGTGCTGTGGCGCCACCGTCGCATGCTGTTCAACCCGCGGTACGGCGTGGTGGGGATGTGGTGCTATCCGTATTTCGTCTTCGTCGAGCTCCTGGCCCCGGTCGTCGAGCTGCTGGGATGGATCGGGCTCGTGCTCGGCGTCGCCGCGGGGCTCCTCAACGCGTCGTTTGCCATCCTCTTCTTCCTCATGGCGTACGGCATTGGCGCCGTGCTCTCCATGTACTCGCTCCTGCTGGAGGAGTGGAGCTTTCCGCGCTACACGCGCTTCAGCGATCGCGTGCGCCTGGTCTGGTTCCTGATCCTCGAATCGTTTGGCTATCGCCAGCTCACCGTGGTCTGGCGCCTGCGCGGGCTGTGGAAGTTCCTGCGCGGGCGCACCGACTGGGGGCGCATGGAGCGCCGCGGCTTTGCCAAGCCACCGGCGGGGGGCGCACCGCCTAACGCGGTGACCCTCGCTCCCGCCTCGCCAGACTCGACGCGCTCGACGACCGCCGTCGTCTGACCCTCTCCCACCCATCCATGTCTCGCACCCTTCGCACACTCCTCCTCGCCGCGTTGTTCCTGTGCTCCGCCGAATCGCTGGCGGCGCAGGACCCGTGGCGCCACGTGATGACCGTCGAGCTGCGCGCCGGTCGCGATGCGCTCAGCAATGGCGCCGCAGCGTGGCAGGACCAGGGGGCGTCGCTCCGCTACAGCGCGAGCACCCGAGCCGGCCTTGGCGTGGGCGCCGAGCAGCTGCAACGCTTCGGAAGGGAGGACCGGCGCGCCACCGCCGAGCTGTTCATCCCGCTTGGGCGCCGCGTCACCGTTGGCGTGGAGGGCGAGGCGAGCGACACGCACGTCATGGTGCCGCGGCAGGGAGGGGCGGCGCAGCTCAACCTTGCACTCCCTGCCGGGTGGGGACTTACCGCGCGCGGTGCGCTGCGCCGCTATGACGACAACGACGTGCGCGGCGGATCGGCGGGTATCGAGAAGTATCTCGGGAACGCCATGCTCTCGTACTCGGCGACCGCCATGCAGCTGGCGAGGCTCGACCCGGTGGTGACGCATAGCGCACGCTACGCGTACTTCTTTGGCGATCGCGGTTCGTTCACGGTGCAGGGGTCGGTGGGGACGGAGGTCGAGGCGCTCATGGCGACGGGGCCGCTCGTGGTTCCGGTGCGCGGCGTGGGCGCGTGGGGGGTGATTCCCGTGGCGCCGCACCTGGCGCTGACGTGGGCGAGCGACGTGTCGCGGCACGCGGGGTTCTTCACCCGCAAGCGGGCGCAGGTAGGGGTGCGCGTCGTGTCGCGTTAGGCGCGGGCCCCGGATGCCGCGCGGGAGGGGCGTGCGCTTCGCCGACCATCGCCGCGCGCAGCGCCCTACTCCGGCCATACCTCCACCTGCCCGTTGGACTCGTTGAGCGAGAAGATCGGGCGAAGATCGGGCGCGGATGCAGCTCCGCTTTCGGATGCAGGTCGGCCATGGGCTACGCGGAGCTTCGTGGCACCGCGCAGCGCTTGAGCGCTTTGGCCCGCTCTCGCAGCCGGTCGAGCACCGCGAGCTTCTCGGCGAACGGCCTAGCCGACGCCGCGCGTCGTTCGCCGAGGCCAGCGCTTCGGCGAGGAGGGCATCGTCGGCCGGAAGAAACCGGACCGGCCAGTCACCGATCAACAGATGAGCGCCCTCTACGCGCGCCCCGCGCGCTATCAGGAACTGGTCGATCGGTCCGAGGGGTGCGAGTGACGGGGCAGTCGAGTCGGGGACGGCGACAAATACCTCCACGTCTTCCGTGGCCACTGGCTCGATGTAGCGCGTGGCACCGACCGCGCCTCCGATGGCGAATCGGGGTACGGCGCCAGCGCGTTCAAGCGCCTCAAGCTCAGCGAGGACGACTCGGAGGGACATGTGTACGAGAATACGGTCCGTGCTGACGCGCGGTAAAGAGAGCCCGCACTTCGCGCCACTCCGCGCTTGTTCGGGCAACGCCCCGCCAGCACCTGATTCAACGACGGATCGAGCAGTTCGATCGCCAGCCCTACTCCAGCCACACCTCCACCTGCCGGTTGGACTTGCTGAGCGAGAAGATCGAGCACGGGTAGAGTTCCGCTTCCTGCTGCAGGTCGGCCATGATCGCGTCGATCGGGATCTCCTCGGCGCGGACCTTCTGCACCACGTCGTTGGGCATCACCTCGATGAGCCAGCGCGCGCTCCTGGCGGGGAGCGCCACGCTCACGCGTTCCTCGCCGTCGCGCACCACGCGCACCATCAGGTTCTTGGCGGGGGCGCCGGGTGCGGCATTCCTGGCGTTGAAGAACGAGCGGACCCAGGTATAGGGCAGCGCGCCATTAGGTGGTGGGTGAGGGACGTGGGCCATCGGGGGCGAACGATCGCCCCGTGAATCAAGCGCGCTCGCCGCCCTGCGCGGTGTGCAACGCCTGACCGCCACGACGCTCGTGAGCGAAGTCGGGACGCTGCGCCGTTTCGCCACCGCGCGGCAGCTGATGGCCTATGCGGGGCTGGTCCCGCGCGAGCACTCCAGCGGGGGGAGTGTGCGCCGCGGGGCGATCACCA